>NZ_JBWCCN010000013.1:0-218949 GCF_056279485.1 Pseudomonas sp. TE12508
CGTCAATAAGGCGAAAACACACTGCCTTACCAACTCCTTCTGGCTTCGATGAACTGAAGCGTAACCGCTGCCGAAAACTGCGTAACTCTTTGTTTGCCAAGGAGTTTTCCGTTTCGACTGCGCCGGAAGTGGGACGAATTATAGACGTCCAGAATCTGCCGTCAACCTCTAATTACGCTTTTCTATCAATAACTTGCGGAACGCCGGAAAACTGCGCATTCCCCTCTATATAGGAGAGCAAAACCAGCCCTGCTATATAGAAGGAATGCTCAGAGCACTCCAGACGCCTTGAACCCAGCAACGACTCCGGCATCCAGACCCAACACCCGCTGCAGAACCTCCAGCGTGTGTTCACCCAACAAAGGAGGCGCACTACGGTACTCCACCGGAGTCTCGGACAGACGTATCGGGCTCGCAACCTGCGGCACCATCCCGGCCAAAGCATGGGGCAGCTCAATGGCCAACCCCCGCGCCTGAACCTGAGGATCGGCAAACATCTGAGCGAGATCATTGATCGGTCCGCATGGCACGCCTGCCTGCTCCAGCTGCACCACCCACTCAGCAGTAGTCTTGAACACGGTCGCCTGGCGAATCAGCGGAATCAATACTGCTCGGTTAGCCACCCGCAATTTGTTGGTCGCAAAACGCGGATCATCCGCCCACTGCGGCTGACCAGCCACCTGCGCAAACTTGCGGAACTGCCCATCATTACCCACAGTGAGGATGAAGTCGCCATCGGCTGTAGGAAAGTCCTGATAAGGCACGATATTCGGGTGAGCGTTGCCCAGGCGTTTAGGCGCAACGCCTGTAGTCAGGTAATTCATCGCCTGATTGGCCAGACAAGCCACCTGAACATCCAGCAATGCCATGTCTATATGCTGACCGCCACCGCCCTGATCCCGATGAGCCAAGGCCGCCAGGATCGCCACCGTTGAATAGAGCCCGGTCAAAATATCTGTCAGCGCCACACCGACTTTCACCGGGCCCGCGCCTTCATCGCCTTCGGGACGACCGGTCAAACTCATCAGACCGCCCAAGCCCTGGATCATGAAGTCGTAACCCGCGCGCTTGGCATACGGACCTGTCTGACCGAATCCAGTGATCGAGCAATAGATCAGCTTCGGATTAATCGCCTTGAGCGACTCATAGTCCAGCCCATAAGCCGCCAGGCCACCGACCTTGAAATTTTCAATGAGGATGTCCGACTTCGCCGCCAGCTCACGCACGAGCTGCTGCCCCTCTGGCCGCGTGAAGTCGATGGTCACTGATTGCTTATTGCGATTGGCGGCCAAGTAATAGGCCGCCTCGCTGGTGTTCTCGCCATAGGCATCTTTAAGAAACGGAGGCCCCCAGGCGCGCGTGTCATCGCCATTGCCCGGGCGCTCGACCTTGATGACTTCGGCGCCAAGGTCCGCCAGGATCTGCCCGGCCCAGGGCCCGGCAAGCACCCGCGATAAATCCAGTACCCGTAGATGCGAAATCGCGCCCATGACCGTTCTCCTATTAATAGAACGCCTGGATGCCGGTCTGCGCGCGACCGAGGATCAGCGCATGGACGTCATGCGTACCTTCATAGGTATTCACCACTTCCAGGTTGACCAGGTGCCGAGCGACACCGAACTCATCGGATATGCCGTTGCCACCCAGCATGTCGCGCGCCATGCGGGCGATATCGAGGGATTTACCACAGGAGTTGCGCTTCATCATCGAAGTAATCTCGACGGCAGCAGTGCCTTCATCCTTCATACGACCCAGACGCAGGCAGCCTTGCAGCGCCATGGTGATTTCGGTCTGCATGTCAGCCAGCTTCTTCTGGATCAACTGTGTGGCCGCCAATGGACGACCAAACTGCTTACGATCCAGGGTGTACTGGCGAGCGGTGTGCCAGCAGAACTCGGCAGCGCCCAGTGCGCCCCAGGAAATGCCGTAACGCGCCGAGTTAAGGCAGGTAAAAGGACCTTTCAAACCACGGACATCCGGGAAGATGTTCTCTTCAGGGACAAACACGTTGTCCATGACGATCTCGCCGGTGATGGATGCACGCAGGCCAACCTTGCCGTGAATCGCTGGAGCGCTCAGACCTTTCCAGCCCTTCTCCAGAACAAAACCACGAATGTCGCCCGCGTCGTCCTTGCCCCAAACCACGAACACATCGGCGATCGGGCTGTTGGTGATCCACATTTTGCTGCCGGTGAGGCTGTAGCCGCCTTCCACTTTGCGTGCACGAGTAATCATCGCGCCCGGGTCGGAACCGTGGTCAGGCTCGGTCAGACCGAAGCAACCGATCCATTCACCCGAGGCCAGCTTCGGCAGGTACTTCTGCTTCTGTGCTTCGGTACCGAATTCGTTGATCGGCACCATGACCAGCGACGACTGCACGCTCATCATCGAGCGATAGCCGGAGTCGACACGCTCAACCTCGCGAGCAATCAGACCGTAGCTGACGTAATTCAGGCCGCTGCCACCGTATTGCTCAGGAATGGTCGCACCCAACAGACCCACTTCACCCATCTCGCGGAAGATCGCCGGGTCGGTCTTCTCATGACGGAAAGCTTCGAGAACGCGCGGCGCGAGCTTCTGCTGAGCGAACTGCTGAGCGGTGTCGCGAATCATGCGTTCTTCTTCAGTGAGCTGTTGATCCAGCAGCAGGGGATCGATCCAGTTGAAGCTAGCTTTACCGCCCATGAGTGAGTCCTCTCGAATCGGGTCAAATAACGTGGAGTGATCCTAGGCCGGGTTTGGCTTCACGACAAACGAGGATTTTGCATACTGTTGTGCTAATTTCTCACTCCGTAACGTCGCAAAAATAGCCTATATGCGATGTATTAGTGAGGTTGACGTACATGCGCAGGAAGATCCCCAGTACAACCGCCCTGATCAGTTTTGAAGCTGCAGCGCGCCACGAGAGCTTTACCAAGGCCGCCCAGGAACTTTCCCTCACGCAGGGAGCGATTTGCCGACAGATCGCCAGCCTTGAGGAGTTCCTCAGCGTCGAACTGTTCCGACGCTCGCGGCGCGGAGTGAAGCTGACGGAGGCCGGGCTTTCCTACAGCCGCCGAGTGGCCACCCAACTCGACGCGGTTGAACGCGATACTTTGTCAGTGATGGGCCAGCAAGGCGCCAACATGATCGAACTGGCGGTGGTGCCAACCTTCGGCACTCAATGGCTGCTGCCTCGACTCAAGGATTTTCAGCACAAACACCCGGAAGTGACGGTCAACCTCACCAATCGCACGCGCCCCTTCCTGTTTGCCGACACCGACTTCGACGCCGCGATCTATTTCGGCGACGCCGACTGGCCGGGTACCGAGTCCCACAGGCTAATGGGCGAAAATCCGATGCCGGTGTGCAGCCCCACGTTACTGGGAAAAAAAACCAATCTGACCCCCAGTGAAATCGCCGAACTGCCCCTGCTACAACAGACCACCCGCCCTTATGCCTGGCGCCAGTGGTTCAACTCTCAAAACCTGAATATCCCGCGAGACATGACAGGGCCGCGTTACGAGCTATTCTCCATGCTTGCTCAAGCTGCGATGCACGATATGGGGATCGCGCTGATTCCACCGTTCCTGATTCAGCGCGAATTAGCAGAGAAGCGCCTGGTGATTGCCAACGCCCAGGCACTATCGAGCATTAAGGCCTACTACCTGATGATTCCCGAGCGAAAGGTCGAATCAGCCTCTTTAAAGGCATTTCGCGATTGGCTGGTGAATCAGGCACAAAGCTACAGCCTAGAAGGATAAAGGCTCACACTTATTAGCTGACCCCGTAGTCAGGAAAACAAAAGCACTACAGATATAAGTATTTGTCGCATATTGGCAGACTGTACTGAGGAGTAGCACAAACGTCCTACAAAGGCCTGAATACGTGGCCTTGAGCCTCCATTGGAAGGCAATGACACCTCATTCACCGTGCCGATGTGTAAATTCTTGAATTTTGGACAGAATCCTCACAAGCCACGGCCTGCAAGGGATTGCACCGACCAGTGCGACATTCGGTCACGGGGTGACTTGTAGTTAATTTTCCGTCACCCGTCATAATCCCTTGAAGGGCACAAAGTTCGCCTGCAAAATGCCGCGCCCCGCCCTGATTTAGCGGGATCGTGCTGATCGGCCGCCCCAGCCGCACCATCCGAAGTGCCTGGGTTTACTCAATAAGATCACGCAGGAGATTTGACGTGCACATTGGTGTTCCTCTCGAAACCCAGACGGGTGAAACACGGGTTGCTGCAACCCCGGAAACCATCAAAAAGCTGATCGGCCAGGGTCATAAAGTCACTGTGCAAAGCGGCGCCGGCATCAATGCCAGCGTTGTCGACAGTGCTTATGAAGCGGCAGGCGCAACCATTGGCAGCGCCAATGATGCATTTGGCGCCGAGCTGATTCTCAAGGTGGTCGCCCCCAGCGACAGCGAACTGACGCTGATAAAAAGCGGCACCGTTGTGGTGGGCATGCTCAATCCGTTCAGCAATGAAACCATTGCCAAGCTGGCTGAGTGCGGCATTACCGCTTTCGCACTGGAGGCCGCGCCGCGCACCTCCCGCGCTCAGAGCCTGGATGTGTTGTCCTCCCAGGCGAACATCGCCGGCTATAAAGCCGTGTTGCTGGCTGCTCACTACTATCCACGCTTCATGCCGATGCTGATGACCGCTGCGGGCACCGTGAAAGCGGCGCGCGTGTTGATTCTTGGCGCTGGCGTAGCCGGTTTGCAGGCGATTGCCACGGCGAAACGTCTGGGTGCAGTCATCGAAGCGTCCGACGTGCGTCCTGCCGTGAAGGAACAGATCGAATCTCTGGGTGCGAAATTCGTCGATGTGCCGTACGAAACCGATGAAGAGCGCGAATGCGCCGTCGGTGTCGGCGGTTACGCACGCCCCATGCCGGCCAGCTGGATGCAGCGCCAGGCCTTGGCCGTGCACGAACGCGCCAAGCAGGCTGACATCGTCATTACTACTGCACTGATCCCGGGCCGCAAGGCGCCGACGCTATTGAGCGCGGAAACCGTGGCGCAGATGAAGCCAGGCTCCGTGGTCATCGACCTCGCGGCCGCTCAGGGCGGTAACTGCCCGCTGACCGTGGCTGATCAGGTGGTCGTCGAGAATGGCGTGACCATTTGCGGCCCGACCAATCTGGCCGGCGCCGTCGCGGCCGACGCTTCGGCGCTGTACGCGCGCAACCTGCTGGACTTCCTGAAGCTGGTCTTCAACAAAGAAGGCCAGTTTGAAGTGAACCTCGAAGACGACATCGTCGCCGCGTGCCTGATGTGCCGCGACGGCCAAGTCATCCGCAAAAACGCCTAAGCAGGGATTCAGACGATGGAAGAGCTTATCTCCCCCGGTATCTACAACCTGATCATCTTCGTGCTGGCGATTTATGTCGGTTATCACGTGGTATGGAACGTTACACCTGCACTGCATACGCCGTTGATGGCGGTGACCAACGCCATTTCGGCGATTGTGATCGTCGGCGCCATGCTGGCGGCAGCTTTGACCGTAACCCCACTGGGCAAGACCATGGGCACCCTGGCGGTGGCTCTGGCGGCAGTGAACGTGTTCGGTGGCTTCCTGGTAACGCGTCGCATGCTTGAGATGTTCAAGAAAAAAGCCCCGAAAGCCGTAAAAGAAGAGGCGCCCAAGTAATGAGCATGAATCTGGTAACGACGCTCTACCTGATCGCGTCGATCTGCTTCATCCAGGCCCTCAAAGGCCTGTCGCACCCAACCACATCGCGGCGCGGCAATGTCTACGGCATGCTCGGCATGGCGTTGGCGATCCTCACCACGGTCGGCCTCATTTATAAGCTGGGTGCAGAGCTTGCTACTGCGGGCATCGGTTACGTCATCGTCGGTCTGCTGGTCGGCGGCACCGCCGGTTCGATCATGGCCAAGCGCGTTGAAATGACCAAGATGCCGGAACTGGTCGCCTTCATGCACAGCATGATCGGTATGGCCGCAGTGTTCATCGCCATCGCGGCGGTGGTCGAGCCGCAATCGTTGGGCATCGTCAAGGAACTGGGGGATTCGATTCCTGCCGGTAACCGCTTGGAGCTGTTTCTCGGCGCTGCCATCGGTGCAATCACCTTCTCTGGTTCGGTGATCGCGTTTGGCAAGCTGTCGGGCAAGTACAAGTTCCGCCTGTTCCAGGGCGCACCAGTACAGTTCAGCGGTCAGCACAAGCTGAACCTGCTGCTGGGTCTGGCAACGCTGGCACTGGGCATCACCTTCATGCTGACCGGCAATCTAAGCGCGTTTGCTCTGATGCTGGCCCTGGCCTTCGTGATGGGCGTGCTGATCATCATCCCGATTGGCGGTGCAGACATGCCCGTCGTGGTGTCGATGCTCAACAGTTACTCCGGCTGGGCAGCAGCGGGTATCGGCTTTTCGCTGAACAACTCGATGCTGATTATTGCCGGCTCGCTGGTGGGCTCAAGCGGTGCGATCCTCTCGTACATTATGTGCAAGGCGATGAACCGTTCGTTCTTCAACGTGCTGCTCGGCGGTTTCGGCAACACAGCAGATGCCGCTGGCCCGGCAGGCTCGAAAGAAGCCCGCCCGGTGAAATCCGGTTCGGCTGACGACGCTACCTTCCTGCTGACCAACGCCGACACCGTGATCATCGTTCCGGGCTATGGCCTGGCGGTGGCTCGCGCGCAGCACGCGCTGAAAGAACTGACCGAGAAACTGACTCACCGCGGCGTGACCGTGAAGTATGCGATTCACCCGGTTGCCGGTCGGATGCCTGGGCACATGAACGTATTGCTGGCCGAGGCCGAAGTGCCTTACGACCAGGTGTTCGAGATGGAAGACATCAACTCCGAGTTCGGTCAGGCCGACGTGGTGCTGGTACTGGGTGCCAACGACGTGGTTAACCCGGCGGCCAAGAACGATCCGAAATCGCCGATTGCCGGCATGCCGATTCTCGAAGCGTTCAAAGCCAAGACCATCATCGTCAACAAGCGTTCGATGGCCAGCGGCTATGCCGGTCTGGACAACGAACTGTTCTACCTGGACAAGACCATGATGGTTTTCGGCGACGCCAAGAAAGTCATCGAAGACATGGTCAAAGCCGTCGAGTAATCCCCTTCGGCAACCTGAAACGCCCCGACTCGTCGGGGCGTTTTTGTTTGTGGCTGTTACCGATCCTGTAACGGTGTTTTGTCTGAAAGACCCAGAATAGACGCCTCGAATGCGACCTTGGTAGCGGGACGCAGGCTCATCAAATTCACTAGACTGCACACCTTGCTTCCGTTGCCCCGAGAAAATAATTATGTACCGTGACCGTATTCGCTTGCCTTCGTTGTTGGACAAGGTGATGAGCGCCGCCGACGCTGCCGCTCTGATTCAGGACGGCATGACCGTCGGCATGAGCGGCTTTACCCGAGCCGGCGAAGCCAAGGCTGTGCCTCATGCCCTGGCCGAGCGCGCCAAGGTCACGCCACTGAAAATCACCCTGATGACCGGTGCCAGCCTGGGCAACGACCTCGACAAACAACTGACTGAAGCCGGCGTACTGTCGCGACGCATGCCGTTCCAGGTGGACAGCACCCTGCGCAAGGCGATCAATGCCGGCGAAGTCATGTTCATCGACCAGCACCTGTCGGAAACCGTAGAGCTACTGCGTAACCAACAACTCAAGCTACCGGACATCGCGGTGATCGAAGCCGTGGCAATCACCGAGCAGGGCCATATCGTGCCGACCACCTCGGTAGGCAACTCGGCCAGTTTCGCGATTTTCGCCAAGCACGTAATCGTCGAGATCAACCTGGCTCACAACCCGAATCTCGAAGGCCTGCACGACATCTATATCCCGACCTACCGGCCGACCCGCACCCCGATTCCGCTGGTGAAGGTCGACGACCGCATCGGCAGTACCGCCATCCCGATACCGCCAGAAAAAATCGTCGCAATCGTGATCACCAACCAGTCCGACTCGCCGTCCACTGTCTTGCCGCCGGACAGCGACACACAGGCCATCGCTGACCACCTGATCGATTTCTTCAAACAAGAAGTGGCTGCCGGTCGCATGACCAACAAGCTCGGACCGTTGCAAGCCGGTATCGGCACTATCGCCAATTCGGTGATGTGCGGCTTGATCGACTCGCCGTTTGAAGACCTGACCATGTACTCCGAAGTGCTGCAGGATTCGACTTTCGATCTGATCGACGCCGGCAAGCTGAGCTTTGCGTCGGGCAGCTCGATCACTCTGTCGAGCCGGCGCAATGCCGATGTGTTCGGGAATCTGGAGCACTATAAGGACAAGCTGGTGCTACGCCCTCAGGAAATCTCGAACCATCCCGAAGTGGTGCGACGCCTGGGCATCATTGGCATCAACACCGCGCTGGAGTTCGACCTGTACGGTAATGTCAACTCCACCCACGTCTGCGGCACGCGGATGATGAATGGCATCGGCGGCTCCGGCGATTTCGCGCGCAATGCGCACTTGGCGATCTTTGTCACCAAGTCGATTGCCAAGGGTGGCGCGATTTCCAGCGTGGTCCCCATGGTCAGCCACGTCGACCACACAGAACATGACGTCGACATTCTCGTGACCGAGATAGGCCTGGCCGACTTGCGTGGCCTGGCCCCGCGTGAGCGCGCCCGTGTCATCATCGACAACTGCGTTCACCCGGACTATCGACCAGCCTTGAATGACTACTTCACTGCCGCTTGCGCAGTCGGCGGGCATACCCCGCACATCCTGCGTGATGCCCTGAGTTGGCACATAAACCTGGAAGAAACCGGGCGCATGCTAGCGGTGTAATTGATACAGATTGCAGCTGACGCAAACACAGTTTCGTTAGCTCGCGGTGATAACACTCAGCATCGTCAAAAACTGTACTGCTGTACCGGTCTTTTCCTACGGCATTTGCCTACCTTTTACTAAGAAAGGATCAAAAATGCATCATATTGGTGCGGACAAGTACAGTTGCCTCAATTTAGACCAGTACACTGCCGTTTAACAGTTAACTGGTCTCTCACAATACAGGTGAACTGTATCTACAGAGACTGGCCAAACGAGAGGATCATTGGCATCAGTTAAACCACTACCTAATCCCGCCATAAGCGGAAGGATGTCAACCATGGAACGTACACTCAGTTCCGAACTGTTCTTCGAAGATACTGCTGCAAAAACCCAGGCTTCCATGCCTCTGCGCGTTATCGCCAACCTGATGCTGTGGCAGCGCCGCATCTCCAGCCGCCATCAACTGGCTCGTCTGGATTCGCGTCTGCTGGCTGACGCCGGGATTAGCGAAGCACAACGCTACGAAGAGCTGAGCAAGCCGTTCTGGCGCTAAGTTAGCGTCGCTGGCTCTGATCCTCCGGATCCACCGCCAGCACCCCGAATTGAACAAACAAAACCCGTCGTGGGAAACCACGACGGGTTTTGTCGTTTTGGTGCGTTCACATTGGGCCGTACAGAAGAGATAACCCTAAACAGGTACAGTTTATACATTTAACAAATTGAACCAGTACAATTTCATCGGAGTGTGTCTGTGCCCGCAGGCGTACGGGGGTCACCATTGAATCCCGACAAGTTGGCAAAAGGACCGCGTCCATGAATAACTTACTAAATGTTTCCATCGTCACACCGCAAGCGAAGCCCCGCTTGGCCAGGCTTCGAGGATTGCTGAGAGCGTTCGCCGACAGCCTGGAAAGGGCTCGCACCCGACGGTTACTGGGCCAACTCAATGATCAACAGCTCTCGGACTTGGGCATCAGCCATGCAGACCGCATCCATGAAGTGGACAAACCGTTCTGGCGCTAGCGTTCTCCATTAACAGACGGGACTGTTCTAACCGAGGTGCACAGGCCTAATATCCAGATAGAACGTGGCGATCGCTTTACGACAGGCGTCTGATCCTGAGCCACTTCTAAATCGGTCTATCCAAAGGAGCTACCCCATGTCCCGTCTTCGTTTGCTCAGCGCTGCCGCCCTGCTTGCCGTTGCTGCCAATTCCCACGCCACCAGCTTTATCGTGACCACCGATTCCATTGTCGGTGGACTGAAGGCGTCCTCTGACGCAACGTCGGATGTCTCGTCCTCCTTTCGCGACGACAAAATCGTCCGTGCAGCCCGTGACGATGCCGCTAGCTTCGTCGCCAGTGAAGGCGCCATTCGTGGTGTGAAACTGGAAAGTGCTCTCGACCATATCCGCCAACAGGCTCCACAACTGAATGCGACCGACGCACAGCTGGCCCAGGCCATCCTGACGATCTAAGCGACAGCTCTGATGCGGGGCACGCCCTAATGCTGATCAGTTAAACGCAACCCGTGTGGGAGCGGGCTTGCTCGCGAAGGCGTCGCACATCCAACATTGATGTCGCCTGACAGACCGCTTTCGCGAGCAAGCCCGCTCCTACAGGTGTCCCAATGTTTCGGCGCTGGCTCTAGCCCGGGCATTGCGCTAGCCTTGGGACTCGCTTTTAGCTATCGAGTCTCATGCGTTTTCTTTCAAGTATTTCGATCACTACGGTTTTTCTTGCGGCTTGCTGGTCGGGTTCGGCCCATGCCTTCGATGCTTTCAACCTGTCTACGCAAGGCACCGTGGCCAGTGGTTATGCCACCAGCATGGTGACCTCCGCGCCCTTCGACCATAAACTGCTGATCGCCGCCCGGGATGACGCTGCCGCGTTCATTGCCAGTGACGGTCAACTGCGAGGATCACAACTGGAGGCCGCGTTGATTTACCTGCGCCGGACCCAGCCAAAACTTCACGCCAGCGACCTTGAACTGGCGCAAGCAATTCTCGTCCAATAGTTATCCCTTGTTCCTCCGGAGTCGTTCCATGCGTAGCCCGCTGATTGCTGCCACCCTTGGCCTGCTGTTGTTGGCCAATGTGGCCCAGGCGCAAACCCTGGTAGCCACCAGTAACATCATCATTCGTGCATCCGAACGCACGCTTGATTTCACTTCCGACACCACCACGTCCATCCGCGATTCGAAGATCGTCCGTGAAGCCCACGACGATGCAGCCAGTTTCGTCGCCAGCGAGGGTGAAATCCGTGGTGCGCACCTGGAAGCGGCCTTCGACACCTTGCGCACTCGCGTGCCGGAAGCCCGCGACGCCAGTGATCAGGTTCTCGCCGAAGCCATTCTCGCACTGTGAAGTCACTCGGCGCCTGGCTGCTGGCCGGGGTTGTGTTGCTGCTTGGCAACACAGCTCAGGCCAGCCTGCAATTACGGCTCAAGACCGACGGTCTGAGCCCCGCACAACAGCAGGCCAGTCAGGCGCTGCTTGACGAAGCCATGCAGGCGTTACCGCCGCGCTTCATCGAGCAACTGGACCGGCGCATTGATGTCGGCTGGACCGACGACATGCCGAGCGATGCCTACGGCCAGGCGTCGCTGGTGTCCGAGCTGGACCTTAATCGCAATCTGCTCGCCAGCCTCACCAACGGCAGCGCCGCGACCCAAAAAACGTATCGTCCCCACGGTACCGTGCGCCGGGAAATGCTCGCCACGGTGTTGCACGAACTCACCCACATTTATGACCGTGCGCGCCTGTGGCCAGCCGCCGAGCGCACGCTGATCCAGCGTTGCACGCAACGTAACAGCAGCTCCGGGCTGATCGGCATCCCCGATCAATGCCGTGGGCAGACGGAGAGACGCTGGACCCTCAGCGATGACCCTCGTCTGCTGGATTTGGCCGGCTGGCCGCAATACGTCGGTCGGCGCGGCGAGCGCGAACAGTACAACCGACAGATTGCGCGCAGCCCGGACATCTACGAGACGAGCAGCCCGAAGGAGTTCGTCGCGGTCAACATGGAGTACTTCCTCCTCGACCCAAGTTACGCCTGCCGTCGCCCTGCGCTGTATCGCTACTACAAAGAGCATTTCGGCTGGGCTCCTGCCGCAAAAGATACGTGCGCCCAATCATTTGCCTTTCTCAATGCGGGTAACGACTTCGCCAAGCAGCCTCTGGGTCAGGTCGATCCGGAGCGGGTTTACGCGGTTGACTATCTACTGGCCGAAGCCAACCAGAACTGGGTCAGCCGCTGGGGTCACAGCATGCTGCGACTGGTGATCTGCGCACCGGGTCGGCCTCGCGGGCCGGATTGTCGACTGGATCTGGATCAGCATCTGGTGCTGTCCTACCGCGCCTTCGTCGGTGACTTACAGCTGTCGAGCTGGGATGGGCTGGTGGGTAAATACCCATCGCGCCTGTTTGTCTTGCCGCTGGCCCAGGTGATCGACGAATACACCAAGACCGAACTGCGCAGCCTGGCATCGGTGCCGCTGAACCTGTCGCACAGCGAGATCGAAGACGTGGTGGAACACGCTGCGGAGATGCACTGGAGTTACGATGGCAACTATTTTTTCCTGTCCAACAACTGCGCAGTAGAAGGCCTGAAATTACTGCGCAGCAGCACCAACAATGCGCAACTGGTCGGCCTCGACAGCATCATGCCCAACGGCTTGCTGGAAGTGCTCAAGGGCCGTGGATTGGCAAACACCAGCGTGCTGGATGATCCCCGCGAAGCACTGCGCCTGGGCTATCGCTTTGACTCCTTCCGCGAGCGTTATCAAGCGATGTTCGAAGTGCTGAAAAAGCATTTGCCGATCAAGCAGGACAAGGTCGAGGACTGGCTGTCCTTGAAAGCTGAAGAGCGCCGCAAATGGATTGATCAGGCTGATTTGCGCACCAGTGCGGCGTTACTGCTGCTGGAGCAGGCCAGTTTCCGTCAGCAGATGGTGCTGGCCCAGGACGAAGTGAAGCAACGTTATCTGGGTGCTCGGGAACTGAAGAATGGCGGCATGGATAAGGCCAATGCGACCTTGCAGGAGATTCTCGCCAACAGCGGCTTCCTCAGCCGTCCGGCCGAACTGCTCGGCACCGGTGGTTATGGTTTGCCGCAAGCGAACGAGTGGACGCGTCTGGAGTCGGAAAGCAACCTGCGCCAGAAGCAGCTGCAAGCGCTGACCGGGGATCTCGACAAGGAAGTGAGAGCGTTGCTCGAGCCGAGTCGTGCCGCCGAAATGGCCGCCAACGAAGCCAACCTGAAGCAGGTTGGCGAACATTTGCGCAAGCTGCACAAGGCCGCGGGTGGGTTGGAGTTGCCCTGAAAGCAAAAGATCGCAGCCTTCGGCAGCTCCTACAGGGGAATGCGATACCTCTGTAGGAGCTGCCGAAGGCTGCGATCTTTTTGTGGGCTCCAGAACGTAGTTCTGAAGCCCTCGGTCTTACTGTTTAGTCTGTGCCGCGAGACTCTAATTCCGCTGTATGAGGAACTTTACCTTCAGCTGACCCGTGCTTTACGCACGCCTTCGGACAAGGCTGCGCACAAGCTGAGTACGCCCTCCACAGCCTGATCCGGCGTCGAGGCATTGGCGATGTGATCGATCAATGCCGACCCCACCACCACACCGTCGGCCAGACGCGCGATGGACGCCGCTTGCTCTGGAGTACGGATACCAAAACCGATGCTGATCGGCAGATCAGTATGGCGACGCAGACGGGTGACCGCTTCTTCGACATGTTCCAGAGTCGCCGCACCCGCACCGGTCACACCCGCCACCGACACGTAGTAAACAAAGCCGGAACTGCCGTTCAATACAGTCGGCAAGCGCACGTCATCAGTCGTCGGAGTGGTCAGGCGAATGAAGTCCAGGCCCGCCGCCTGTGCCGGGTCGCACAGCTCGCCATTATGCTCGGGCGGCAAGTCGACCACGATCAGGCCATCGACACCGGCCTCTTTGGCTTCAGCGATGAAACGTGGCACGCCGTACATGTGAATCGGGTTGAAGTAACCCATCAGCACCAGCGGAGTCTCGCTATTGCCTTCGCGGAACTCGCGAACCATTTGCAGGGTTTTCGCCAGGTTTTGTTTGGCGCCCAAGGCACGAATGTTGGCCAGTTGAATCGCCGGGCCATCGGCCATTGGATCGGTGAAGGGCATGCCCAACTCGATCACGTCGGCACCCGCTCCCGGCAAGCCTTTGAGGATCGCCAGAGACGTGTCGTAGCTCGGATCGCCGGCGGTCACAAAGGTCACCAGGGCGGCGCGGTTCTGTTCCTTGAGTTCGGCAAAACGCGTTTGCAGGCGGCTCATCAGTGTTTCTCCTGCTTGGATTGCTCTTGTTGAGAGTGTTCCATGTGGTGCATCACAGTCTGCATGTCTTTGTCGCCACGCCCGGACAGGTTGACCACCATCAGGTGATCTTTCGGCAGCGTCGGTGCGCGTTTGAACACTTCGGCCAGGGCATGGGCGCTTTCCAGTGCAGGAATAATCCCTTCCAGGCGGCAGCATTTGTGGAATGCGTCGAGGGCTTCGTCGTCGGTCACCGAGGTGTACTGGACGCGGCCGATGTCATGCAACCAGGCGTGTTCCGGGCCAATGCCTGGATAGTCGAGACCGGCGGAGATCGAATGAGCGTCGATGATCTGGCCGTCGTCGTCCTGCAACAGGAAGGTACGGTTGCCGTGCAGTACACCCGGTACGCCGCCGTTCAGGCTGGCCGCGTGCTTGCCGGTTTCGATGCCGTAACCGGCGGCTTCAACGCCGATGATCTCGACGCTCTTGTCATCGAGGAACGGGTGGAACAGGCCCATGGCGTTGGAACCACCACCGATGCACGCCACCAGGCTGTCGGGCAGACGGCCTTCCTGGGCTTGCAACTGCTCGCGGGTTTCCTTGCCGATCACAGCCTGGAAGTCACGTACCATGGCGGGATACGGGTGCGGGCCGGCGACGGTGCCGATCAGGTAAAAGGTGCTATCGACGTTGGTGACCCAGTCACGCAGGGCTTCGTTCATCGCATCTTTGAGGGTGCCGGTGCCGGCGACCACCGGGATCACTTCAGCGCCCAGCAGCTTCATGCGAAACACGTTGGCTTGCTGACGTTCGATGTCAGTGGTGCCCATGTAGATCACGCAATCGAGGCCGAAACGCGCAGCCACGGTAGCGGTCGCCACGCCGTGCATGCCAGCGCCGGTCTCGGCAATGATGCGTTTCTTGCCCATGCGCCGCGCCAGCAGGATCTGGCCGATGCAGTTGTTGATCTTGTGCGCGCCGGTGTGGTTCAGCTCTTCGCGCTTGAGGTAAATCTTCGCGCCGCCGCAGAACTCTGTCAGACGCTCGGCGAAATACAGTGGGCTTGGACGTCCGACGTAATCACGCTGGAAGTAGGCCAATTCTTCTTTGAACGCCGGATCTTCCTTGGCCGCTTCGTATTCGCGGGCCAGATCGAGGATCAACGGCATCAGGGTTTCGGCGACGTAACGGCCACCGAACGCGCCGAACAGGCCGTTGGCGTCGGGGCCGTTGCGCAGGTTAGTCTGGGTCATGGGTCGCTCCAGTTGTATTCGAGAGGTGACGATGGGGTTCACTCTACCCCTGACATCCCGCACTGAAAACCGATAAGATCGCCGCAACCTGTCAGAAAAACTCACAGATACCATGAGCCACGACCTTCCTCCGCTGAACGCCCTTCGCGCCTTCGAAGCCACTGCCCGCCTGAACAGCGTCAGTCAGGCCGCCGAACAGCTGCACGTCACTCATGGTGCGGTCAGCCGACAGCTCAAGGTACTGGAAGAACACCTCGGCGTGAGCCTGTTCATCAAGGATGGGCGCGGCCTGAAACTCACAGATGCCGGTGTCCGTTTGCGCGATGTCAGCGGTGAAGCCTTCGAGCGATTGCGCAGCGTTTGCGCCGAACTGACCCAAAGCACCGCCGATGCACCGTTCGTGCTCGGCTGCTCGGGCAGCCTGCTGGCGCGCTGGTTCATTCCGCGTTTGGGGCGGCTCAATGCGGATCTGCCGGATCTGCGTTTGCACCTGTCGGCTGGCGAAGGCGATCTCGATCCACGGCGGCCCGGCCTGGACGCTTTGCTGGTGTTTGCCGAGCCGCCATGGCCGGCGGACATGCAAGTTTATGAACTGGCCAGCGAACGCATCGGCCCGGTCATGAGCCCACGATTCGTCGGCTACGAAAGGCTGCAGAGCGCACCGGCAAACGCCCTGCTGACCGAACCCTTGCTGCATACCACCTCACGTCCGCAAGCCTGGCCGAGTTGGGCACAGCAAAGCGGCCTCGACGGCAAGGCGCTGAAGTATGGTCAGGGGTTCGAGCATTTGTATTATTTGCTGGAGGCGGCAGTGGCCGGGCTGGGTGTAGCCATCGCGCCCGAGCCGCTGGTGGCCGAGGATTTGAAAGCCGGTCGCCTGGTTGCGCCATGGGGTTTCTGTGAAACCCCGGCGCAACTGGCGTTGTGGCTACCCAAGCGCGCCGCGGACGGGCGCGCTCGGCAATTGGCGCAGTGGCTTAAAAACGAACTGCGTCAGGCACCTTAATTACCGCGCTTGCACAGCAGATAGGCCGCCAGAAGACCCAGCGCACCGACTGCGACACCGGCTGTAGCCCAAGGGTGTTCCTGGGCGTAGTCACGTGTCGCGATCCCGGTTTCACGGGTTTTGACCTTGACCTCTTCATAGGCATCGGAGAGCAGATGACGCGAATGCTTCAGCGCGTTTTCGGCGTTGATTTTCAGCGTTTTAAGGGTTTTACGCGATTCGTCCGAGGCGTCGTCCTTCAGGCTTTCCAACGATTTCAGCAGACTCTCGATCTCGGCTTCCATGCTTTGCAATGAGGCTTTACGTAACGAGGTGTTGGCCATGGTGAATCTCCTGCATTGTTTGAGTTGCGTGTGTTGGTTGGGACTTCAGGGGTTTGAGAAAGTGCAGTAAATCTGAAATCCCCCTCGGATTGGTCGACAGAAGAAATAAGAAAAATCACTGCTAGGCTGTAATTCACACCCTTAGGAGAACGCCATGACTGACCATCACACCTACAAGAAAGTCGAGCTGGTTGGCTCATCCACCACCAGCATTGAAGACGCCATCAACAATGCCCTGGCCGAAGCCAACAAGAGTCTGAAGTACATGGAATGGTTCGAAGTGACCGAAACCCGCGGGCACATCAAGGACGGCAAAGCGGCACACTTCCAGGTGACGCTTAAAGTCGGATTCCGGATTGCCAGTAGCTGAGCTTAAGCCAGTCTTCTGAACTTGCGCGCCGGCCGAATGCCATAGGGAATGGCAAAGCGCTACGTGGTGAGTGCGTCCGGCCGATAGCTGGATGCGCTCCCCCTATTGATCCGACCAGGGAGTGCAACCCATGAAGAAGTTTATTTTGGCGATAGGTTTGTTGAGCCTTGCGGGCACAGCCTTTGCCCAAGGCAAGTCGTGCGACGAGCTGAAAGCCGAAATCTCAGCGAAACTGGATGCCAAAGGTGTTTCCAATTACACACTGGAGATCGTCGATAAAGGCGCTGCTGCTGACGGGAAAGTCGTTGGCACCTGTGAAAAAGGCTCCAGGCAAATCGTCTACAAACAGGGCTGACCGCCCTCGAAAATGAAAAAGCCGACGCAATGGCGTCGGCTTTTTTGTGGCTGCAGTTTGCGCCTCAGCCCTTCATGACCTGCGCCAACAACTCATAGGAATGCACGCGATCGGCATGTTCGTACAGGTCACAGGTAAAAATCAGCTCATCGGCCTGCGTCTGTTCGATCAGCACTTCCAGCTTGGCGCGAATTTTCTGCGGGCTGCCGACCATGGCAAGGCCAAGGAAATCACCGACCGCTTCTTTCTCATGAGGCAGCCACAGACCGTCCATGGTCTTCACTGGCGGACGTTGCACCAGGCTCTGGCCACGCATCAACGCGAGAATCCGCTGGTAGACCGAAGTGGCCAGGTAATCGGCCTGCTCATCAGTGTCTGCAGCCACCAGTGGCACGCCGAGCATCACGTAAGGCTTATCCAAAACCGCTGAAGGCTTGAAGTGGTTGCGGTAGACGCGAATCGCCTCATGCATGAAACGCGGTGCGAAATGTGAAGCGAAGGCGTAGGGCAAACCGCGCTCACCCGCCAACTGCGCACTGAACAGGCTCGAACCCAACAACCAGATCGGGACATTCGTGCCGGTACCCGGCATGGCAATGATCCGCTGGTCTGGCGTACGTGGGCCGAGGTAGCGCATCAGTTCAGTCACGTCTTGCGGGAAGTCATCGGCACTGCCGGAGCGCTCACGGCGCAAGGCGCGAGCGGTCATTTGATCGGATCCAGGCGCGCGACCCAGGCCCAGATCGATCCGTCCCGGGTACAGACTTTCAAGGGTGCCGAACTGCTCGGCGATCACCAGTGGCGCGTGGTTGGGCAGCATCACGCCCCCCGACCCGACACGAATGGTCGAAGTGCCGCCAGCCAGATAGCCCAGCAGGACCGAGGTCGCCGAACTGGCGATCCCGTCCATGTTGTGGTGCTCGGCGACCCAGAAGCGGTTGTAGCCGAATTTTTCGACGTGCCGCGCCAGATCCAAAGAATTGTGCAGGGACTGGGCCGCACTGCCGTTCTCCCGCACGGGCACCAGATCCAGGGTCGAGAACTTGATATCGGATAGTCGTTTCATGAACCTGCTTCTCCAATGGGTAAGCAGGTTTTTTCACGAACGAAAACCTGCCGAGTCTATAAGCGTGTTCTATGCAATGAGGGCATATACCCGAGTTTCAATAGGAGAGACAAAAATCCTACGCGATTAGAGGACCGATCAGATGAGGTGAACTTTGCCTGACGGTCTATCCTCAGAACCCTGGTAACCGAAAACCACGAAGGCGCGACGTTTCGCGCCGGATCTTGAGGAGGCAGACATGGCTATCACAAAGAAAGCATCGGCTCATTGGGAAGGTGATCTGAAAACCGGTATCGGCTCGATTTCCACGGAAACCGGCGTCCTCAGAGAAGCCCCCTACGGCTTCAAGGCCCGTTTCGAAGGGGGTAAAGGCACCAATCCGGAAGAGCTGATCGGCGCGGCTCACGCGGGCTGTTTCTCCATGGCGTTTTCAATGATTCTCGGCGATGCCGGCCTCAAGGCCGACAGCATCGACACCAACGCCGAAGTGACCCTGGACCAGGTAGACGGTGGCTTTGCAATCACCGCGGTAAAGCTGATTCTCAAGGCGAAAATCCCCGGGGCGACCCAGGCGCAATTCGAGGAACTGAGCAATAAAGCCAAAGAAGGCTGCCCGGTGTCCAAAGTGTTGAATGCGAAAATCAGTCTGGATGCGACGTTGGTCAGCTGATAACAATGGGTTGATACGCTAGCTGAGATCGCAGCCTTCGCGGGCTCCCTTGCGCAGGTTGCGGTCTTTTTTTGTCCTGAAACATAACCTGACAGACAAAACTGTGGTCGAATAAATGACAGCAGCTTCAGCGCATCACCATGCGCGCTGCCTTAAGGGAGCTTCAACCATGAAACGTTTTGCCTTGGCGGTTATCTGTTGCACGCTGGCCACATCGGCCCTCGCGGCACCGAAATCCTGTGAGGAACTCAAGGCCGAGATCGAAGCCAAGATCCAGGCCAATAACGTCTCGTCCTACACCCTGGAAATCGTCACCAACGACGAAGTGCACGATCAGAACATGGTCGTCGGTTCATGCGAAGGCGGAACCAAGAAAATCATCTACCAAAAAAATGACCGTTGATTCGTCTCACATGACGCAGTTGGCCAGCCGATCTTCGGCGACAATTTCCCGCTTGGCATTGTAGAGCCGGGCGCTGGGGGTGAACGCTATAGAACGCGCTTCCAGCAGGTAACGCTGGCCGGCCTCGAAATGGTCGTAATTGATGGTCAGGTAGCACAGCCGCTCCAGCGGAGCATTCATCAAGCCTGAGCCACCACCAAACACTTCAAAATCGAAACGCACTCTCAGTTCATGGCTACCCGGGGTGACCTGAAAGTAGCGCCCATCGCTCAGCCGCTGGTTGTCCAGCCGATCGGCCATCAGCAGTTTCCCGCCGGGGCTCGGCGTAGCGAAGTCGACCCAGGCCATCTGCGGATCGACCGCCGGCAACGGACTCGTGCAACCGACAAAGGCGCCTGCAGCGAGCAACAGCAACAACCTGCGCATGATGAATTTCCCAAGGACTGATAATTCAGCATAGCGTCGATCAAGTACGTTGGCAGCCTGCCGGTGTGCCCTGTCCAATCACTTTTCGCTGTTGATCATAGAGCTTCGCCCACGGCCGAAAGCCGATATACCCCGCTTGCAGCTGATATCGCTGACCGGCGTTGAAGTCCTTGAATTTCACATTCAACTGGCAGTCGCGCCACAGCGGCTCGGCGTCAGGGCCAATGTTGGTCGGCTGGACTGCGAACAAGTAGCGAACCGTCAGCTCATGGCTACCCGGCTGCACCTCGAAGTAGCGCTTATCGATGGAAGCCTTGTCATCGACTTCCACCGCTTGCAGCGCGGTGTCTTCCTGCCGTGTATCCAGATCGATCCATGCCTGTGAAGGATCAGGGGTGGGTAGTCCAGCACAACCGGCCAGCATCAGCAGGCCTCCCGTCAGCATCAACTTGCGCATAGCGGAGCTCCAATAGGCGGGATAGTCTTGCGGGCAGACTTTCCAGGGATGTTTTTATTTTGATCAGGCCGCGTCCAAGCCTTGGGTTACTTGATCGCGTTTTACGCATTTTGTTTCCGGGGATGTTTCTTTTGTTATTGAACGGCTGCACCAGCATCAGCTATTACGGCCAATTGGCCAGTGGTCAGCTGCACTTGCTGCGGGCACGGGAGCCGGTTTCCAGTGTGATTGCCGATCCCGGTCGCGATCAGCAATTGCGCGCCCATCTGGCCCAATCACAAAAGGCCCGGACATTCGCCAGCCAGCGCTTGCACCTGCCGGACAACCAGAGCTATCGCCTATACGCCGACATCGGCCGACCGTTTGTAGTCTGGAACGTCTTTGCCACGCCGGAGTTTTCGCTGAAGCCGCACAACCATTGCTTCCCCATCGCTGGCTGCGTCGCCTATCGCGGGTATTACAGACAGAGTGCTGCCCGCGGTGAGGCCGCTTTGCAACGATTGCAAGGTATGGACGTGTCGATTGGCGGCGTCGAGGCCTATTCGACGCTCGGTTGGTTCAACGACCCGATCATGAGCTCAATGATGGGTTGGGGCGACGAACGGTTGGCCACGCTGATTTTCCACGAACTCGCCCATCAACGTTTTTATGTGAAAGACGACACCGAGTTCAACGAGTCCTTCGCCACCTTCGTCGAGCAGGAGGGCACTCGTCAATGGCGTGCATTCCGTGGCCTGCCACCGGATAACCGAGCGTTGGAGCAGCAACGCGATCAGTTCATCCAATTGGTTCTGGACACCCGCAAGAGGCTGGAGCAGCTATACGCCTTGCCACTGCCTGCCGAGCAAATGCGCGAGCGCAAAGCAGCAGAGTTCGAACAATTGCGCCGTGAATACCGGACGCTACGCGACAGCCAATGGGCCGGGAACAAACGCTACGATGCCTGGATCAACACCCCGATGAACAACGCCCGGCTGCTCCCGTTTGGTTTGTATGACCAATGGGTACCGGCGTTTGCCGCATTGTTTAAACAGGTCGATGGGGATTGGATGAGGTTTTATGCGGCGGTGGAGAAATTGGGCGCGTTACCGGTTGGGGAGCGTAAGGCGGCGTTGAACGTGTTGGCCGGATCAGCGAGTCCCGGTGGCTGAGCGGGCCTCTTCGCGGGCAAGCCCGCTCCCACATTAGATCGGAGTATGCCAATGCCCTTTGGCCAGACATAAAACCCTGTGGGAGCGAGGCTTGCCCGCGAAGGCAATTCAACTAACGCTGCAAAAACGCCTGATGCATCTGCTCCAGCGTCTCGAAGTGATACGCCGGTGCTTCGGCGCTCAACTCTTCCCGGCTGCCAAACCCATAACCCACCGCTGCCGCGTCCAGTCCATTGCTCCGAGCGCCGATCAGATCGTGTTTACGGTCGCCAATCATCAGGGTATTGGCCGGGTCCAGGCCTTCTTCACTCATCAAGTGCGCAATCAGCTCGACCTTGTTGGTCCGCGTGCCATCCAGCTCACTGCCGTAAATCACTTTGAAATGCCTGGCGAAGTCGAAGTGCCGGGCGATTTCCTGGGCGAAAACCCATGGTTTGGAGGTCGCGATGTACAGCTGTCGCCCTTGCCCAACCAGGGTTTCCAGCAGTGGCGTGACGCCGTCGAACACGCGGTTTTCATACAGACCGGTGACCTTGAAGCGCTCGCGATAGAAACTCACCGCTTCCCAGGCCTTGGGCTCGTCGAAGTCGTAGAACTGCATGAACGCCTGCAACAACGGCGGACCGATGAAGTGCTCGAGCCTGGTCAGGTCCGGCTCATCGATCCCCAGTTTGCCCAAGGCGAACTGGATGGAGCGGGTAATGCCTTCGCGCGGGTCGGTCAGCGTGCCATCAAGGTCGAACAGTACGGTTTGGTAATGCATGAAAATTCCTGAGCAATAGCGAGACACTTTCCATTATCAAGCGGCTTAGAGCTGGTCGTAGCCTTCGGCCAGATGCAGATTCTTGAGCTTCACGTAGTTCGCCGCACTGTAGGTGAAAAAGGCTTTTTCCTTGTCAGTCAGCGGTCGGATCTGTTTCACCGGGCTACCGACATAGAGAAACCCGCTTTCCAGGCGCTTGCCCGGGGGGACCAGACTGCCGGCACCGATGATCACATCGTCCTCGACCACCGCACCGTCCATGACGATGCTGCCCATGCCGATCAGAATCCGGTTCCCCACGGCGCAACCATGAAGCATGACTTTATGCGCGATGGTCACATCGTCACCGATCAGCAGCGGGAAGCCATCGGGATTGAATGGTCCGGCGTGGGTAATGTGCAACACGCAGCCGTCCTGCACGCTGGTGCGCGCACCGATTCGGATGCGGTGCATGTCGCCGCGGATCACTGTCAGCGGCCAGACGGAGCTGTCTTCGCCGATTTCGACGTCGCCGATCACCACCGCCGAGCCGTCGACAAAGGCGCCTTTACCCAGCAGCGGCGTGTGGTTCTGATACTTGCGAAGGGTCACGATAGGCTCTCTCTCTTTTGCTGATAGCTGCGGTGAGCGTCGATTGTAATTAAGATGGGGCCATGTTTCTTCCCGCATGTTTTCCAGCCAAGGTGCCAACCGTGAGCGTGAACAACCCTCTTTTGCAGTCCTACGACCTGCCGCCGTTCTCGGCGATCCGTGCCGAACACGTGCAACCGGCCATTGAAAAGATCCTGGCTGACAACCGCGCTGCCATCGTCGACATCCTCAAAACCCAGGGTAAACAACCGACCTGGGCCGGCCTGGTGCTGGCGATGGATGAGCTCAACGATCGTCTGGGCGCCGCCTGGAGCCCGGTCAGCCACCTCAATGCCGTGTGCAACAGCGCCGAGTTGCGCGAAGCCTACGAGTCCTGCCTGCCGGCCCTGAGCGCCTACGCCACCGAGCTGGGCCAGAACCGTGAACTGTTTCAAGCCTATGAAGCGCTGGCCAACAGCCCTGAGGCCGCCGGTTTCGATGTGGCGCAGAAAACCATCCTGGAACACGCTTTGCGCGACTTCCGTCTGTCGGGTATCGACCTGCCTGAAGCCGAACAAAAGCGTTATGCCGACGTGCAGAGCAAACTGTCGGAGCTGGGCAGCCGCTTCTCCAACCAGTTGCTCGACGCCACCCAGGCCTGGACCAAGCACGTCACCGACGAAGCCGCCCTCGCCGGTCTGACCGAGTCGGCCAAGGCGCAAATGGCCGCCGCCGCGCAAGCCAAAGAGCTGGATGGCTGGTTGATCACCCTGGAATTCCCGAGTTACTACGCGGTGATGACCTACGCCCAGGACCGCGCCCTGCGTGAAGAAGTCTATGCCGCCTACTGCACCCGTGCGTCGGACCAAGGCCCGAATGCCGGTCAGAATGACAACGGCCCGGTCATGGAAGAAATTCTCGACCTGCGTCAGGAACTGGCAAAACTATTGGGCTTCACCAGCTTCTCGGAGCTGAGCCTGGCCACCAAAATGGCCGAGTCCAACGATCAGGTGCTGAGTTTTCTGCGCGACCTGGCCAAACGCAGCAAGCCGTTCGCCGCCCAGGATCTGCAACAGCTCAAGGCCTACGCCGCCGAACAAGGTTGCCCGGACCTGCAAAGCTGGGACAGCGGTTTCTACGGTGAAAAACTTCGCGAACAGCGCTATAGCGTCGCCCAGGAAACCCTTCGCGCGTACTTCCCGATCGACAAGGTTCTGGGTGGTTTGTTCAGCATCGTCCAGCGCCTGTACGGCATCGAGATCGCCGAGCTGAAAGGCTTCGACACCTGGCATCCGGACGTTCGCCTGTTCGAAATCAAGGAAAACGGCCAGCACGTCGGCCGATTCTTCTTCGACCTGTATGCCCGCGCCAACAAGCGCGGCGGCGCCTGGATGGACGGCGCCCGCGATCATCGCCGCACGATCAATGGCGTGCTGCAAAGCCCGGTGGCGAACCTGGTGTGCAATTTCACCCCGGCCGACAGCGGTAAACCGGCCCTGCTGACTCACGATGAAGTGACCACCCTGTTCCACGAATTCGGTCATGGCCTGCATCATCTGCTGACCCGCGTCGAGCATGCAGGCGTGTCTGGCATCAACGGCGTCGCCTGGGATGCGGTCGAGCTGCCAAGCCAGTTCATGGAAAACTGGTGCTGGGAGCCGGAAGGTCTGGCGCTGATTTCCGGTCACTACGAAACCGGCGAGCCGTTGCCTCAGGACCTGCTGGAGAAAATGCTCGCGGCGAAGAACTTCCAGTCCGGCCTGATGATGGTCCGCCAACTGGAATTCTCGCTGTTCGACTTCGAACTGCACGCCACCCACGGCGACGGCCGCAGCGTGCTGCAAGTGCTCGAAGGCGTGCGCGACGAAGTCTCGGTCATGCGTCCGCCGGCCTACAACCGCTTCCCCAACAGCTTTGCCCACATCTTCGCCGGCGGTTACGCGGCGGGTTACTACAGTTATAAGTGGGCTGAAGTATTGTCGGCCGATGCCTTCTCGAAATTCGAAGAAGACGGCGTGCTCAATGCCGAAACCGGTCGCGCCTTCCGTGAAGCGATCCTGGCGCGGGGCGGTTCTCAGGAACCAATGGTGCTGTTCGTCGACTTCCGTGGCCGTGCGCCATCGATTGACGCACTCTTGCGCCATAGCGGCCTGAGTGAGGACGCGGCAGCATGAGTGAGGAATCTGTGATCACCAAAAAACGCTTTATCGCCGGCGCGGTCTGCCCGGCCTGCAGCGAGCCGGACAAGTTGATGATGTGGAGCGAAAACACAGTTCCGCATCGCGAGTGCGTGGCCTGCGGTTATTCCGATACGCTGAATGAACAAGGTCTGTCGGTGCCCAAGGAATTGGGCACGCGGGTCAATACTTCGGCACTCAAGGTGCCGGACGCCAAGGTTCAGGCCGTGCAGTTTTTCCCGAACCCGAAGTTGAAGAAGAAACCAGACGAGCAACACTGAGTACCGAAAATCACCTTCCACTGCGCAATGCAGTGGGAGGTATTACTTACTCGACATGGGCCGATTTGAACCAGTTTTTCATCGAGCAACTGGCAAACGGACTGGTGCTGCAATCACCATTGGCCAGCGCCGTACGAAGTTTGTCGATATCGGCCTGCATCATGTAACGCACACCATCCTTGAAATGCGTGCTGTCACCAAAGCCGCCTTGGGTCATTTCGCTCAGGGCATCTTCCTTGCTCCAGCCTTGCACCACCACCCGGTACATCGCGGCCATCAGGCCTGTGCGGTCCGAGCCGTGTTTGCAGTGCATAAGCACCGGCCCTTTTGATTCGGCAGTTTGAATCGCACGCAGCACCTTGAGTACATCCGCATCATCCACATGATTGGTGCGATAAGGCAGGTGTACTTGAGTGATACCGGGTGCGGACAACCAGCTTGAGTCCGGTTCGGACAGGAAGTTGATTACAGTCCCGACGTTGAGTTTTTCCAGCAATTGCACCGAGCCAGCGTCAGGCAATGCGCTGCGATAGAGCATCGGGGACATCTCAAAGAGATTGTGTTGCCTCTCCACTGGTTGAGCCCACTCCGCAGGACGGGGCGAGGAGCTGTCGTCAGCGAGGGCCAACGTCAGGTTGAACAATGAGACCAGCGACAAACACATCGCAGATATATAACGCGCTAGAGGCATGTTTGGGTAACTGTTCAGGAAGAGGTGGGAAGATGGCACCCAGCTTCAGTCCTGAACGGTCAAAGGTCTGTGAGCTGACCGTCAAAGAAATGTGAATCAGTCTTTTGAAGCTGCGTTGACGGGAAATCCAGGTTTTATCCGCCAGCTCGGTTTATCTTCAGTACTTAACCAATTGCACCTTGCAATCACGCCTCTAAGCGTTAAATAAAACAAACCAATCCTGCATGAACTTTCATGCAGGCCTGGCACTATAAAGTCAAGGATTTACAATACTGGAATAAGCCTTGGCCAAAGCCAACAGTTTTGCCTTGTCGTCGCTGTCGATATCACCATCGCCGTCCACATCGCTGTTGACCGACTTTATGCTGAACGACCCGCCGCCATCGCTGGAGACGGCCTCTACGTAGACGGAATCGACCAGGGCCTCTGTCTGTACCTCGTTGACCTCATCCCAACCCAACTCTTTACGGGCAAGTTGCATCGATACTCGCGCTTCATTTGGATTGACAACACTGGGGGCCAGCAATTGCAAAAAGATACCACGCTGATTAAAAAACGACATAGATTAATTCCTTTTAATAAGTATCCACGAAGACTTCGTGTGCAGTCGATAATACTGAGCTTATTAATTTCAGACTATCCGTTATATATTTCATCGAGTTGCAGCAAGATGCATTATTGAACAGTTAATACAGGCGCTCGACGCTGATCAAATGCTCAGGTGCCGAACGGCACTGGCCGCTTTTCCCCGCCTCGTTTACTGTATGCACATACAGTGAAGAGCATTAATCGATGAACACTCCCTTGCCACCCCGCAGTCGCGGCACCGCCACCAACCCGCACAACCGCTTCGCGCCTAACCGTTCCGTGGCCGAGGATGACGGCTGGTATCAGGAAGCGCCAATCACCCAAGGCACCGAGGTGCGCATCGAGACGGCAAAAACCATCATCACCCGCAATAACTCGCCAGACCTGCCGTTCGATCGCTCGATCAACCCCTATCGCGGCTGCGAGCATGGCTGCATCTATTGCTATGCACGGCCCAGTCACGCCTATTGGGATCTGTCACCGGGGCTGGATTTCGAAACCAGACTGATCGCCAAGACCAACGCCGCCGACGTGCTGGAAGAACAACTGTCCAAACGCGGCTATCAATGCGCGCCGATCAACCTTGGCTCCAATACCGACCCTTATCAGCCGATCGAGCGCGAACACAAAATCACCCGTAAAACCCTGGAAGTGCTGCTGCGTTACCGCCACCCGGTGACCATCATCACTAAAGGCTCGCTGATTCTTCGCGATCTGGACCTGCTGGCTGAACTCGCCGAGCAAAGGCTGGTGGCGGTAATGATCAGCCTGACCACGCTGGATGATGAACTCAAACGTATCCTCGAACCGCGCGCCGCGGCACCCAAGGCACGGCTGCGGGCGATCCGGGTGATGCGCGAAGCCGGGATTCCGGTGGGTGTCTTGTGTTCACCCATGATTCCGATGATCAACGACAGCGAACTCGAAAGCCTGCTGGCCGAAGCTCATGCTGCGGGTGCCCAGAGTGCGGCCTACATGATGTTGCGCTTGCCGCTGGAAGTGGCGCCGCTATTCGAAGAGTGGCTGGCCGCCCACTATCCTCAGCGTGCAGCTCATGTGTTGAGCCTGATCCGCCAAAGCCGTGGGGATGAGCTCTATGACAGCCGATTCGGTGCCAGAATGCGCGGTGAAGGGCCGTTTGCCGACCTGCTGGCACAACGCTTTGCCAAAACCATCAAGCGCCTGGGGCTCAATCGTCGGGAAGGTTTCAATCTGGATTGCGAATCCTTTTGTCCGCCGGGCCGCCAAATGTCGTTGATTTAAGGACAATTGGCCCTATGGTTGAGTAGTGAACACGACACCGCTTTTCGCGCCGGTCACGTTTTTTGTGACTTGGAATACTCGTTCTAGAGCGTTTTTATTCAGTTTGAGTTAAGTTTCAACGGCTACCTTGTTCATCGAGTGACTGACGGGTCTGACTCTTCGACCTGGATGTTTTTTAAACAGCCACTGGCTTCATACCGGACAAAACGGGAAAATTCCCTGACTCCGCCAAAGAGGATGAATCATGAGTGACAAGGATAAACAGCCGTTGGCTGCGTCGGCTTCAGCCCAACCGGAGGCGGAAACCGCCGATGCAGCGCTGCAGCATATCGTTGACGGCTTTTTGCACTTTCATCACGAGATCTTTCCGCAGCAGGAAGAACTCTTCAAAAAACTCGCCACGGCCCAGCGGCCTCGGGCGATGTTCATCGCGTGTGCCGATTCACGCATCGTTCCCGAACTGATTACCCAAAGCGCTCCCGGCGATTTGTTCGTGACCCGCAACGTCGGCAACGTCGTGCCGCCCTATGGGCAAATGAACGGCGGTGTTTCCACGGCCATCGAATACGCGGTGCTGGCTCTCGGCGTACAGCACATCATCATCTGTGGGCACTCCGACTGTGGCGCCATGCGCGCGGTGCTCAACCCGCAGAGCCTGGAAAAGATGCCGACGGTCAAAGCCTGGCTGCGTCATGCCGAAGTGGCAAAAACCATGGTCCAGGACAACTGCCATTGCACGGATGAAAACGAGAGCATGCACATCCTCACCGAAGAGAATGTGATTGCTCAGTTGCAACATTTGCGAACGCACCCATCGGTGGCCTCGCGCATGGCAAACGGTCAGCTGTTTATCCATGGTTGGGTCTACAACATCGAAACCAGCGAAATCCAGGCTTACGATGCGGATCAGGGTTGTTTCCTGCCGCTCGATGGCAGCCATCCCATTCCGGTGGCGACGCCCAAAGCGCGCTTCTAAATCCTCCTAAGTATGGTTTAGCCGAGGCTGCCGATCTGGCGGCACGGCTTTGCCACGCCTGAAAAAAACTCCGGGAGAGTCACAATGCGTGCCGCTCAACTAAAAGCTGTTCTGCCACGGGAGCTGCTGGCTTCGGTGGTTGTATTTCTGGTCGCCCTGCCCTTGTGCATGGGCATCGCCATCGCCTCGGGGCTGCCGCCGTCCAAAGGCCTGATCACCGGCATTATCGGGGGCCTGGTGGTCGGCTGGCTTGCCGGTTCGCCGCTGCAAGTCAGCGGCCCGGCAGCGGGTCTGGCGGTGTTGGTGTTCGAACTGGTGCGCCAACATGGCATTGCCATGCTCGGGCCGATCCTGCTGCTGGCGGGTTTTCTGCAATTGGTGGCCGGGCGTTTGAAACTGGGTTGCTGGTTTCGGGTCACCGCTCCAGCGGTGGTGTACGGCATGCTCGCCGGGATTGGGGTGCTGATCGTGTTGTCACAGGTGCATGTGATGCTCGATGCCGTGCCCAAGCCTTCGGGGCTGGATAACCTGGCAGCCTTCCCCACTGCGGTGATTCAGGCTTTGCCGTCGTTTGGCTGGCAGGCGGGTTTGCTCGGACTGTCGACCATTGCCGTGATGTGGCTGTGGGAAAAATTCCGCCCGCACTCCCTGCGTTTCGTTCCTGGAGCCTTACTGGGGGTTGGTCTGGCAACGGTCGCCAGCCTGGTGCTCGCATTGCAAGTCAAACGTGTGGAAGTTCCGGCCAACCTGGCGGAAGCCATCGATTGGCTGCGCCCGGCAGACTTGCTCAATCTCGCAGACCCGGCCTTGCTGATCGCTGCCTTCGCCGTGGCCTTTATCGCCAGCGCCGAAACCCTGCTCTCGGCCGCAGCCGTGGACCGTATGCACAGCGGCCAGCGCTCGGACTTTGACCGCGAATTGTCGGCGCAAGGTGTAGGTAACATGCTCTGCGGGTTGCTCGGCGCGCTGCCGATGACCGGGGTGATCGTGCGTAGTTCGGCCAACGTTCAGGCCGGCGCCACCACCCGACTGTCGACGGTGTTTCATGGCCTATGGTTGCTGGCTTTCGTGCTGCTGCTGTCGAGCGTGCTGCAAAGCATTCCGGTGGCGAGTCTGGCGGGGGTTCTGGTTTACACCGGTTTCAAATTGGTAGATCTCAAGGCCTTTCGCGGTCTGGGCCGTTATGGCCGGATGCCGATGTTCACCTATGCGGCGACCGCACTGGCAATCATCTTCACCGACCTGCTGACCGGCGTGCTGATCGGCTTTGGCCTGACACTGGCCAAACTGGCCTGGAAGGCTTCGCGCCTGAAAATCAGCCTGATCGATCTGCCGGCAGACGGCGAGATGGAGCTGCGACTGGTGGGGGCGGCGACCTTCCTCAAGGTACCGGCGCTGACCCAAGTGCTGGGGAGCATTCCGGCAGGTGCAACGGTGCATGTGCCGCTCAACAACCTGAGCTATATCGATCACTCGTGTCTGGAATTGCTTGAGGAGTGGGGCCGGGCCAATGCGGCCAAGGGCTCGAAGCTGTTAATTGAAGCGCGGGGATTGAAGCGCAGGCTTGAAGGACGGTTACGTACCACAACCGGAGTAGGTTCCACCGGCTGAGTAACCTTGAGGGGCGGACTTCTGTGGCGAGGGGGCTTGCCCCCGTTCGGCTGCGAAGCAGTCGCAAAGCTTTTGGGGCCGCTTCGCGACCCAACGGGGGCAAGCCCCCTCGCCACAGAAGCCCGCCCCCACAGGTGTTGGTTCTTCCCGTTGGCTTACGCCGCTGGCTGATCCAGCTCAAGGCCCACGCCCAATTGGCGCGACAGGCACGGCCAGCGCTTCCACGCAGCGCCGGTGTCCGGGCTGTTGAGTTTCTCGCGGTAGGCCTCTACTGACTCCAGCGCAAAACTTTCATCGTTAAGCATCTCGTCCACAGCGTGATGCACCGCCTCATCCAGTTGATTGGCAAATTCCTCGCCGATCAGTTGGTGGGCAATCAGGTTGGCAACTGTCATGTCCAAGGGGATCAATGGCTGACCAAAATGCTTGATGTACAGATCGTTGACCTCTTCGACCAACCGATGCGCCAGATAGGCTTCGTCCAGCAGGCTGTCCAGGCCGACGTGACCGGCCATGATTGCCGGCGGCTGGAGGAAAAACTGCTCCGCGATTGTCAGCACCGGCTTGATCTGCGACTCGATGCCCGCTTCCCTGGCGACTTCATTGGCTGCGTCCAGCAGGTCCGGCACTTGTTCTATATACGCGGCCACAAAACGCGTCATGACGCCCTTGGCGTCGACATCCGGCAATTGGATGGCGGAATGAAGGTGCGGCAGTTGGGTTTCCAGTTGTCGAGTTAACAGGCCGGTCTCGGCCTCGTGTTGTTGGGCTTTTTGGATCTGCTCGCGCAATGCGGCGGTGTTCATGAAAACTCCAGGAAACAAGGCAATGAAATAGGGAAGACATAACTTAGCTGGCTTATGAAAAAGCCTAAGACGCATTTGTCATAATTATTTCATCCTTGAGACGTCTACGTTATATCGATTTGCCACCACTCGTCTGCATCCTTCTCCATTCGTGACATGGAACGCAAGTCCAACCTGTTTCAGCCGATTTACGTCATCGCATTGCGAGGTGGCAGTCGCTGTCTATACTCGGATCTGAATGGAGTTAGCTGATGACGCCCGACTGCATATGCAGCAAGGCTCGGCGATTCAAGTTCGTAGTCTGAAAAAGCCGCTCCCTTGCCGCAGGTGAAAGCCGGCGGGATAAAAAGAACTATAAGGGGAACCCGCAATGATGCGACATCCACATGTCTGGATGGGCCTCCTGTTGTGGTCGATTTTCAGTCAGGCACAAGCGGCCTGGACTGTGAATATGGCGCCTGGAGCGACTGAAATCAGTCACGCAGTATTCGACCTGCACATGACCATTTTCTGGATCTGTGTAGTGATCGGCATCATCGTCTTCGGCGCCATGTTCTGGTCGATGATGGTCCACCGCCGCTCTACGGGGCAGGTGGCCGCAAAATTTCATGAAAGCACCACCGTCGAAATTCTCTGGACCATCGTGCCCCTGCTCATTCTGGTGGCCATGGCGGTCCCCGCAACCGCCACCCTGATCCAGATGTACGACAACACTGAGCCGGATATCGATATCCAGGTCACCGGTTACCAGTGGAAGTGGCACTACAAATACCTGGGTCAGGACGTCGAATTCTTCAGCAACCTGACCACTCCCGCCGATCAGATCCACAACAAGGAAACCAAGGGCGAGCATTACCTGCTGGAGGTCGACAAGCCGCTGGTGTTGCCGATCGGTGCCAAGGTGCGCTTCCTGGTGACTTCCGCCGACGTCATCCACTCCTGGTGGGTGCCGGCCTTCGCGGTCAAGCGCGATGCGATCCCGGGCTTCGTCAATGAATCCTGGACCCGTGTCGAAAAGCCCGGCATCTACCGTGGCCAATGCGCCGAACTGTGCGGCAAGGATCACGGCTTCATGCCGATCGTGGTCGAGGTCAAGGAAAAGGCCGATTACGAAACCTGGCTGGGCGAGCGCAAGGCGGAAGCTGCGCAGCTCAAAGAGCTGACCAGCAAGGAATGGACCCTCGACGAGCTCAAGGAGCGCGGTGACAAGGTCTATCACACCACCTGTGTGGCCTGTCACCAGGCTGAAGGCCAGGGCCTGCCGCCGATGTTCCCGGCACTCAAGGGCTCGAAAATCGCCACCGGACCGATCAAGGATCACCTGAGCATTGTCTTCCACGGCAAGCCCGGTACCGCCATGGCGGCCTTCGGCAAGCAACTCTCGGAAGTCGATATCGCAGCGGTCGTGACCTACGAACGTAACGCCTGGGGCAACAACAAAGGCGACATGGTCACCCCTAAAGAAGTGCTGGAGCTGAAACAGGCGGAAAGCAAATGACCCGGTTAATTGCGCATGTAAGGAACCGCTCGGGGCATGACGCCCCGGCCCGCCCAGCCCATCCGTTTGCAGGAGACAGGACATGACTGCTGTAGTCGATGACCATGTTCATACCGGCACCGCCCACGCCCACGGCCCCGCCAAAGGCCTGATGCGCTGGGTGCTGACCACCAACCACAAGGATATCGGCACGCTGTACCTGTGGTTTGCGTTCTCCATGTTCCTGCTGGGTGGCTCGTTCGCCATGGTAATCCGTGCCGAACTGTTCCAGCCGGGACTGCAAATCGTCCAGCCGGAATTCTTTAACCAGATGACCACCATGCACGGTCTGGTGATGGTGTTCGGTGCGGTGATGCCGGCTTTCGTAGGCCTCGCCAACTGGATGATCCCGTTGATGATCGGCGCGCCGGACATGGCCTTGCCGCGAATGAACAACTTCAGCTTCTGGCTGTTGCCGGCAGCATTCCTGCTACTGGTATCGACCCTCTTCACCCCTGGCGGCGGGCCGAATTTCGGCTGGACCTTCTATGCCCCGCTGTCGACGACCTACGCGCCGGAAAGCGTGACGTTCTTCATTTTCGCCATCCACTTGATGGGGATCAGTTCGATCATGGGGGCGATCAACGTGATCGCGACCATCCTCAACCTGCGTGCCCCCGGCATGACGCTGATGAAAATGCCACTGTTCGTCTGGACCTGGCTGATCACCGCGTTCCTGCTGATTGCAGTGATGCCAGTGCTGGCCGGCTGCGTGACCATGATGCTGATGGACATCCACTTCGGCACCAGTTTCTTCAGTGCCGCCGGTGGCGGAGACCCGGTGTTGTTCCAGCATGTGTTCTGGTTCTTCGGTCACCCCGAGGTGTACATCATGATCCTGCCGGCCTTTGGTGCCGTCAGCTCGATCATTCCGGCCTTCTCGCGCAAGCCGCTGTTTGGCTACACCTCGATGGTCTACGCCACGGCGAGTATTGCGTTCCTGTCGTTCATCGTCTGGGCGCACCACATGTTCGTGGTCGGCATTCCGCTGGTGGGCGAGTTGTTCTTCATGTACGCCACGCTGCTGATCGCGGTGCCCACCGGAGTCAAGGTGTTCAACTGGGCCAGCACCATGTGGCAAGGCTCGCTGACCTTCGAGACGCCGATGCTGTTCGCCGTGGCGTTCGTCATCCTGTTCTCCATTGGCGGGTTCTCCGGGTTGATGCTGGCCATCGCCCCGGCGGACTTCCAGTACCAGGACACCTATTTCGTGGTCGCGCATTTCCACTACGTGCTGGTGCCCGGGGCGATTTTCGGGATCTTCGCCTCGGCCTACTACTGGATGCCGAAATGGACCGGCCACATGTACGACGAGACCCTTGGCAAGCTGCACTTCTGGCTGTCATTCATCGGCATGAACCTGGCGTTCTTCCCGATGCACTTCGTGGGCCTGGCGGGCATGCCGCGGCGGATTCCGGACTACAACCTGCAATTCGCCGACTTCAACATGGTGTCGTCGATCGGCGCGTTCATGTTTGGCGCCACGCAGATCTTCTTCCTGTTCATCGTGATCAAGACCATTCGTGGCGGCGAGCCGGCACCGGCCAAACCGTGGGATGGGGCCGAAGGCCTGGAGTGGAGCATTCCATCGCCGGCGCCGTATCACACCTTCACCACACCGCCGGAAGTGAAATGAAACACCTCGGCCTTGTAGGAGCTTGCTCGTGGCGAGGGGGCTTGCCCCCGTTGGGCTGCGAAGCAGCCCCAAAATCTCTGATGTTCCAGGATTTTGTGAGTGCTACGCACTCAAACGGGGGCAAGCCCCCTCGCCACAGGCCCGCTCCCACAGGGTTCCCGGTAGAGGTTGAGCACCATGGCTGATTCGATCTCGATGAAGAAACTGGTCACCCGCCTGTTGCTGGTGGTGGTAGCGATGTTTGTCTTCGGCTTTGCCCTGGTGCCGATCTACGACGTGATGTGCAAGGCGTTCGGCATCAATGGCAAAACCTCCGGGCAGTATGAAGGCGAGCAAACGGTCGACGTTTCGCGGCAGGTTCGCGTGCAGTTTCTGTCGACCAACGCCGCCGACATGGCCTGGGATTTCTATCCCAAGGGCGATGAACTGGTCGCGCATCCCGGGGCGGTGAACGAGATGATTTTTATCGCCCATAACCCGACTGATCGCCCGATGAGTGCTCAGGCAGTGCCGAGCATCGCGCCCAGTAACGCAGCCGCGTACTTCCACAAGACCGAATGTTTCTGCTTTACCCAGCAAGTGCTGCAGCCCGGTCAGCGAATCGAGATGCCGGTACGGTTCATTGTTGACCGCGACATGCCCAAGGAAGTGAAGCACCTGACGCTGTCCTACACGCTGTTCGATATCACCGCACGTCATCCGCCCGTGGCTGTTGCAGCAAGCACCGGCGGCTAGACGTTAAAGCGTGCCCGATAAGGAGAACAATAAATGGCAACTCATGAACATTATTACGTTCCGGCCCAGAGCAAATGGCCGATTATCGCCACGGTCGGCATGTTCGTCACGGTGTTCGGCCTGGCCACCTGGTTCAACGACCTGAAGGCTGCGCGGCCGGAATCCCACGGCCCGCTGATCTTTTTCGTCGGCGGACTGCTGTTGGCCTACATGCTGTTCGGCTGGTTCGGTACGGTGATCAAGGAAAGTCGCGCAGGGTTGTACAGTGCACAGATGGACCGCTCGTTCCGCTGGGGCATGAGCTGGTTCATTTTCTCGGAGGTGATGTTCTTCATCGCCTTTTTCGGTGCGCTGTTTTATGTGCGCAACATCACGGGCCCGGCACTGGGCGGTGAAGGCACCAAAGGCCTCGCTCACATGCTGTGGCCGACGTTTGAATTCACCTGGCCGCTGCTGAACAACCCGGACTCGAAACTCTTTCCTCCCCCCAAGGAAGTCATCAGCCCCTGGGGCCTGCCGCTGCTCAATACCGTGCTGCTGGTGAGCTCCAGCGTCACCGTGACCATTGCTCACCACGCCTTGAAGAAAGGCCATCGCGGCGCACTGAAAATCTGGCTGGCGCTGACCGTGTTGCTCGGCTGCGCGTTCCTCGGTTTCCAGGCCGAAGAATACCTGCACGCCTACCACGAACTGGGCCTGACTCTGGGCTCCGGCATCTACGGCGCGACCTTCTTCATGCTCACCGGTTTCCACGGCGCCCACGTGACCATTGGCACCATCATTCTGTTCGTCATGCTGATGCGGATCATGCGCGGGCACTTCGATGCCGACCATCAATTCGCCTTCGAGGCGGCGAGCTGGTACTGGCACTTCGTGGACGTGGTGTGGATCGGTCTGTTCGTTTTCGTCTACGTGCTCTGAACCTTGGCTTTCATGACTACCAAGGCACGTGAGACACCAACTGGCCGCTGAAAAAACCCCAGGCGATCAAGCCGACAGTGGTGGCGGCCAGCGCAACACGAACACTCAAGGCGATGACCAGGCGATTCGAGTGGCTGTCGTCCTTGACCAGAAAAAACAGGCCGCTGAACAGGCTGACAACCGTGGCAATCAGCATCAGGACGATGGCTGCTTTGAGCATGGTGACACTCCGGGGGACAGGCGATGCATTTGAGTATAGCTATCGCGATTACCGACTTTCTGGCAACGCCATGAAACGCTTCCGGCCGGGCCTCCTGCCAACCCTGGTGGTTGCGATGCTGCTGCCTTTGCTGGTGTCACTCGGGTTCTGGCAGTTGAGCCGGGCCGCGGAGAAAAGCGCGCTGCTGCAAAGCTACGCCGAGCGCCGGGCGGCCGAACCGATGGCCAGCACGGAACTGCAACACACCGAAGATCCGGCCTTCCGCCGGGTTCGCCTGCACGGCCAGTTCGATGCCGAACACAGCCTGCTGCTGGACAACCGTCAGCGCGACGGCAAGGTCGGGGTCGAGCTGCTGCAACCGTTTCAGGATCGGGCAACCGGGCTCTGGCTGCTGGTCAATCGCGGCTGGTTGCCGTGGCCGGATCGGCGCACACCGCCGTCATTCACCACACCGACTCAGGCATTGAGCCTCGACGCCTCGGTTTACGTTTCCCCCGGCGCAACGTTCCAGTTGCATACCGACCCAGACGCCACGACCTGGCCACAACTGGTCACCGCCATTGAACCGGCCAGGCTCTGGACGGCGCTTGACCGTGACGGTTTCGCCTACGAATTACGCGCACAAAGCGGCCCCGCGACCTACCAGGCCGATTGGCCGGTGGTGGCCATGGGGCCGGAAAAACACTTGGCTTATGCCGTGCAGTGGTTCGCCCTGTCGATAGCCCTGCTCGGCCTTTACCTCTATCTCGGATGGCACAACGCAAAGGAGAACAATAATGGGAGCGGCCATGAATCCACCCGGCATGTCTGAAGCGAAAGCACCGGTAAATCGTCGGCGCGGGCGCTTGCAGTTGTTACTGATCCTGTTGGGAGTGGTGGGTCCGATGATCCTCGCCACCGGCATGTACAAATTGCAGTTCTGGGTGCCGGAGGGCCGCAGTTATCACGGTGAACTGATCGGCAACGGCCAGACCCGCGCCGACATCGGCGTACCGGCGCAAGAGGACCGCTGGCAGTTACTGGTGACAGCGCCCAAGGACTGTTCGGTGGACTGCCAGCAGCTGGTGTATCTGGCGCGCCAGATCCAGATCGGCCTCGGTCGCGATGCCTCCCGCGCCAGCCATGCGCTGGCCATCGCGCAGCCGCTGAACAGCGATTACGAGACTAAACTTCAACGTGAGTACCCGCAGCTGCAACGTTATTCCCTGGACCCGCCGACCTACAGCAAAGGCGCTCAGAGCAATGACACGCCGCACCTGTGGATCATCGACCCTCACGGCAACCTGGTGCTGCGCTACGACCCGACGGTGAAGGGCAAGGACCTGCTCAACGACCTGCGCCATTTGCTGAAACTGTCGAACATCGGATAAGGGCATCGTCATGGCCAAACCTGGATTTCGCCTCGCGCTGTTTGCCACCTTGCTGGCACTGATTGTGGTGTTGCTCGGCGCCTACACCCGCCTGACCCATGCGGGTCTTGGTTGTCCGGACTGGCCCGGCTGCTACAGCTTTATCAGCGTGCCGAACAGCGAAGCCCAACTGGCCCATGCCGAACTGCACTTCCCCGACGCGCCGGTGGAAGCCAACAAAGGCTGGAACGAGATGCTTCATCGCTACTTCGCCGGCACATTAGGGCTGTTGATCGCGGTGCTGGCGGGCCGCGCCTGGACCCATCGTCATCACCCGGGGCAGCCCGTGAAACTGCCGTTGTTTGTGCTGGCGGTGGTGTTCGCCCAAGCGGCATTCGGCATGTGGACGGTGACGCTCAAGCTCTGGCCGCAAGTGGTCACCGGGCATTTACTTGGCGGCTTTGCGACCTTGAGCCTATTGTTTCTGCTGACCTTGCGACTGTCCGGCGTGTTGCCGGCGCTAACCGTGCCACGGCGTTTGCAGCACTGGGCGACCGCCGGCTTGTTGCTGGTGATCCTGCAAATTGCCCTTGGTGGCTGGGTCAGCTCCAATTACGCGGCGGTGGCCTGCATCGACTTTCCAACCTGCCACGGGCAATGGCTGCCACCGACTGATTTCGCCAACGGCTTTCACCTGACCCAACACATCGGCCCCAATTACCTGGGCGGGCAACTGGACAGCGATGCCCGCACCGCGATTCACCTGACTCACCGTATTGGCGCGCTACTGGTCACCCTCGTTCTGCTCGGTCTGGCCTGGCAACTGAAGGTCGTCGGCATGACGCGCCTGGCCGCCATGGTGCTGATCGCCCTTGCCGCACAAATCACCCTGGGTATCAGCAACGTGGTGTTTCACTTACCGCTGCCGGTGGCCGTCGCCCACAACGCCGGGGGCGCAGCGCTGTTGCTGACGATGGTGCTGGTCAATTATCACGCGCGAACCAGCCTGGTTCGGGTCAAGCATCAGCCCGCTGTGCGCTGGCGTCTCAGTCTGCGTAAACACTCGGCCGGGCCCATAACAATAAAAGGAGAAATGCCATGGCGACCCTGATCGGCGAACGTCACAGTCAGGCAATCTGGCGCGATTACCTGGAGCTGACCAAGCCGAAAGTGGTGGTGCTGATGCTCATCACCTCGCTGGTCGGCATGTTTCTCGCGACCCGCGCCGGGGTGCCGTGGACGGTGCTGGTGTTCGGCAATCTGGGGATCGCCTTGTGTGCCGGCGGTGCGGCGGCGGTCAACCATGTGGTGGATCGGCGCATCGACGCCGTCATGGCCCGGACCCACAAGCGCCCCTTGGCCGAAGGCCGGGTTTCTCCAACCGCTGCGCTGACTTTCGCGCTGGTGCTGGCGGTGCTCGGCCAAGCTCTGCTGCTAGCTTTCACCAACCCGTTGACGGCATGGCTGACCCTCGCCTCCTTGCTCGGTTATGCGGTGGTTTACACCGGCTTCCTGAAACGCGCGACGCCGCAGAACATCGTCATCGGCGGCCTTGCCGGTGCGGCCCCGCCGCTGCTCGGCTGGACCGCCGCCACCGGCCATGTCAGCGCCGAACCATTGCTGTTGGTGCTGATTATCTTCGCCTGGACTCCACCGCATTTCTGGGCGCTGGCGATTCACCGCAAAGAGGAATACGCCAAGGCTGACATTCCGATGCTGCCGGTGACCCATGGCGAGCACTACACCAAAGTTCACATCCTGCTTTATACCTTTGCGCTACTGGCTGTCAGCCTGATGCCCTACGTGATCCACATGAGCGGCGTGCTCTACCTGATTTGTGCCCTCGCACTGGGCGCGAGGTTTCTGCAATGGGCCGTGGTGCTGTACCGTGGCACTCGGCCGCACGCGGCGATCAACACGTTCAAGTACTCTATTTACTACTTGTTCCTGCTGTTTATCGCGCTGCTCGTAGACCACTACTTACTGTTGAACCTATGACTCGAACCCAGAAAACCGTCTTCATTCTCGTCGCCTTGATCGCGCTGATCCTGGGCCTGACCATCAACAAAGTACTGACCGGAAAAAACCAGGGCGACCCGACGGCACTGATCGATGCGGGGATCATCCTGTTACCCCAAAGCCGTAACCTGCCGGACGTGAAGATGACCGATCAGGACGGTAAGCCGGTAGCGATCAACGAGCTGAAAGGCAAATGGAGTGTGTTGTTCTTCGGCTACACCTTCTGCCCGGACATCTGCCCGACCACCCTCGCCCAACTGCGGCAGATCAAGAGTGAACTGCCGGCGGATGCTGTGGACAAGTTGCAGGTCGTTTTGGTCAGCGTCGACCCGAACCGCGACACGCCCAAGCAACTCAAGCAATACCTGGGCTACTTCGATCCACAGTTCATCGGGCTGACTGCGTCCTCGGTCGAAGACCTTCAGAAGCTGGCCAATGCGGTGAGCATTCCGTTTATTCCTGCGGACACCAGTAAGCCGAACTACACCGTCGACCATAGCGGCAACCTCGCAGTGATCGGGCCGGACGGGACTCAGCGCGGCTTCATTCGTGCACCGTTGAACAACCAGAAACTGGTGGCGCAGTTGCCGGTGATGCTCAAGCGCGAGTAACCAACACCACCCTCTGTAGGAGCCAGGCTTGCCGGCGAAGGCGATCTCACGGGCGCCTTCGCCGGCAAGCCTGGCTCCTACAGGATTGGTGTTTCAGGCATAAAAAAACGGGGACGCAATCAATGCGTCCCCGTTTTTGATCGTTCCCACGCTCCGCGTGGGAATGCAGCCAGGGACGCTCTGCGTCCCCTTCAACATCAGAACGCCGGCAATACCGCGCCTTTGTACTTCTCGAGAATGAAGGCTTTCACTTCCGGGCTGTGCAGGGCAGCAACCAGTTTCTGCATCGCGGCGCTGTCCTTGTCGTCCGGACGGGCAACGAGGATGTTCACGTACGGCGAGTCGCTGCCTTCGATAACCAGTGCGTCCTTGGACGGATCAAGCTTGGCTTCCAGCGCGTAGTTGGTGTTGATCAGCGCCAGGTCGACCTGAGTCAGCACGCGTGGGATGGTCGCGGCTTCCAGTTCACGGAATTTCAGGTCCTTGGTGTTCTCGGTGATGTCCTTCACGGTCGACAGGATGTTGTTCGAATCCTTCAACTTGATCAGGCCAGCCTTCGCCAGCAGCAACAGCGCACGACCGCCGTTGGTGGCGTCGTTCGGAATCACCACGTTGGCGCCGCCCGGCAGCTCGGTCAGCGCTTTGTACTTGCTGGAGTAAGCGCCCAGCGGCTCCAGGTGTACACCGGCAACGCTGACGAGGTTGGTGCCCTTGGCCTTGTTGAACTCATCCAGGTACGGCTGGTGCTGGAAGAAGTTGGCGTCCAGACGCTTCTCGGCCACCTGCACGTTCGGCTGGATGTAGTCGGTGAAGACTTTGACCTTCAGGTCCACGCCTTCTTTGGCCAGGGCCGGTTTAACGAACTCGAGGATTTCCGCGTGAGGCACCGGGGTGGCCGCGACGGTCAGGGTGTCGGCAGCGTGTGCGGAAAAGGCTGCAACGGCAGCGAACGCGACGAGTAGTTTTTTCATTCAGCTAACTCCTTGTGAGGCGCCCGTTTGGCGCCTGCCAGCGAATGGCCGGCTCATGACTTACTTACGTGAGAAGTGGACAACCAATTTGTCGCCAACGGTTTGCAGCACTTGAACCAGCATCAGCAGCAACACCACCGTCACAACCATCACATCGGTCTGGAAACGCTGGTAACCGAAACGGATCGCCAGGTCGCCCAAGCCGCCAGCGCCGACCACACCGGCCATTGCCGTGTAGGACACCAGTGTAATCGCTGTCACCGTAATCGCCGCGAAGATGCCCGGGCGGGCTTCCGGCAGCAAGGCATTGATGATGATCTGACGTGTCGTCGCGCCCATGGCCTGGGTCGCCTCGATGATGCCGCGATCCACTTCACGCAAGGCGGTTTCCACCAGTCGTGCGAAGAACGGCGTGGCGCCCACCACCAAGGGTGGAATGGCGCCGGCGACACCCAGGGAGGTACCTGTGATCAACACGGTGAACGGAATCATCACGATCAGCAGAATGATGAACGGCAGCGAACGCAGAATGTTCACCAGCAGCGACAGCATCGCGTACACGCCTTTGGCTTCCAGCAACTGGCGCGGACTGCACAGGAACAACAGCACGCCCAGCGGCAGGCCCAACAGCACGGTGAATAGCAGCGAACCGCCGAGCATCAGCAGGGTATCGCCGGTAGCCAGCCAGATTTCGTACCAGTCGATATTGGAAAAGAAACTCATCAGGACTTCCATCAGCGCAGCACCTCCATGTGGACGTCAGCTGCGGTGAAGTGAGCAAACGCCGCTTCCATGTCGCCACCGGTGACGGCCAGGGTCAATTGCCCATAAGGGACGTCTTTGATGCGATCGATGCGACCGGCCAGGATGCTGTAGTCCACGCCCGTTTCCCGAGCAACGGTCCCCAGCAACGGCGCGTAGGTCGCTTCGCCCTGGAAGGTCAGACGCACGATACGCCCAGGTACGTGAGCGAAGTCGTCGCGCTGTTCGCTTTCGTCGATTTGCTCGTCTTCCTGCACGAAGCGCTTGGTGGTCGGGTGCTTGGGATGCAGGAACACCTCTGCCACCGGGCCCTGTTCGACGATCTTGCCGGCGTCCATCACCGCCACCTCATCGCAGACCCGACGGATTACATCCATTTCGTGGGTGATCAAGACGATGGTCAGTTTCAGCTCGCGGTTGATCTCGGCCAGCAGTTGCAGGACCGACGCCGTGGTTTGCGGGTCCAGGGCACTGGTGGCTTCATCGCACAGCAGGATTTTCGGTTTGGTCGCCAGGGCGCGGGCGATGCCGACACGCTGCTTCTGACCACCGGACAATTGCGCCGGGTACTTTTTCGCATGGTCAGCCAGGCCGACCCGCGCCAGCAACTCCGCCACACGCCGGTCGATTTCGCTACGGGACAGTTCACCGGCGAGGGTCAGCGGCAGCGCGACATTGTCGGCCACGGTTTTGGACGCCAGCAGGTTGAAGTGCTGGAAAATCATCCCGACCTGCTGACGGAAGCGCCGCAGGCTATTGGCGTCCAGCGCGGTGACTTCTTCACCATCGACGATGATCTTGCCGCCACTGGCGTTCTCCAGGCGGTTGATCAGACGCAGCAGGGTACTTTTTCCCGCGCCGGAATGGCCGATCAGGCCAAAGACCTGACCGTTCTCAATCGTCAGACTGGTCGGATGCAGGGCGGGAATATCCTTACCGGCGACGCGGTAAGTTTTGTGGACGTTTTGAAACTCGATCACGTAGCGAACCTTGTGGGGCGCGTTAGAAAAGGATCAGCGGTTAGCCGGGCGGGCATTTTAGCCTGTCCGTATAGAGGTTATTAGCATTTATTCCGCATTCAACCTTCCATTTGGCAATAACGCGATCAAAGGTAGGGAGCCAAAGGCCAAGGCGGTTCCGGCTTAAGGATTTTTATCGAATAGGAGGACGCCTTCGCGGGCAAGCCTCGCTCCTACAGGTTTAGTGTCGTTCGTTGATTACGGAAACGATACCAACCTGTAGGAGCGAGGCTTGCCCGCGAAGCTTTTATGGCTTGCGCGGACTCAAAACCATCTGCGCCGGAATGTTGCGCAGAATCTGCTTCTCCAGCTTCAGATCAAACTCCGAATCCAGCTTCTTCACCCGTTTGGTCAGCAGCGTGGCCAGCCATGGGTAATCCTGAGTGCGCGGTGCCTGAATGCTCACGTCGCACTGGTAATTCACCACATCGGCGGCGATGGCATCCAGTTGACGACGAAGCTTGCTCATATCGGTGAGGTTCAACGCCACCGTAGTGCTTTCAGCCGTTGGGTCGATGACTTTGGCCTGAGGTTTGGCTTCGGCAGCCTTGAGAGCCGCTTCGGCTTTATCCAGTTCTGCCTTGCGGGCATGGACTATGGCGCTGTTGACACCACCGGTCAGCGCCGGGGCCTTGGGCATCAATACCCGGGCACGGCTGAGGGCGGTGGCGGCTGCATTCACATCACCTTTTTGCAACACGATCTGGCTACGCAGCAAATAAGCTTCGGCCAATTGCCGCTGGTACTGCTCGAGGGATTGATCGTTGGGCGACTCGGCCTGCAAAGCCGCCAATTGTCCTTCGGCGGTGGCCAGTTCGCTGCTGGCCAGGCTTTGTTCCAGCTGTGCGATCGCCGTGGCCCGCGCATCGGGGGCCTCGGTGGCCGCCGGTGACGTGCTTTGGCAAGCGCCCAGCAGCAGCGAAAATGCGACAAGGAGCAGATAACGGGAGGCGAACGGCTTCATTCCTGCGACTCTCTATTTGCGCAAAAAACGAGCAAGTCTACACCCCTCGACGGGGCAGGACAAAACTCAGCAGAAACAGCGCAGCGGCCGCCACCACAATCGACGGGCCGGCCGGGGTGTCCTTGAACCAGGACAACGCCAGCCCGCCACACACCGCGAGCATGCCCAGCAGGCTCGCGCCCAGTGCCATCTGCTCCGGCGAGCGGGCGTGACGCTGTGCCGCAGCCGCCGGAATAATCAGTAACGAAGTAATCAGCAACACGCCGACGATTTTCATCGCCACGGCGATCACCACGGCGATCAGCAACATCAGGGCCAGACGCAACGCCGCCACCGGCAAACCTTCCACCTTGGCCAGCTCTTCATGCACCGTGATCGCCAGCAAGGGTCGCCATAGCGTTACAAGTAATACCAGCACCGCCGCGCTGCCGCCGAGGATCCAGGCCAGATCGGTCGGGCTGATCGCCAGCAAATCGCCGAACAGATAGGCCATCAGGTCGATCCGCACTTCATGCATGAAGCTTAGTACCACCAAGCCAAGCGAGAGCGTACTCGGTGCGAGAATTCCCAACAGCGTGTCGGACGCCAACGGTTGCCGTTGTTGCAACGTCACCAGCAATACCGCCAGCAACAAGCAGCCTACCGTGACGGCAACGGTCGGGCTGACATCCAGCAGGAAACCCAGCGCCACGCCGAGTAGCGCCGCGTGGGACAGGGTGTCGCCGAAATAGGCCATGCGCCGCCAGACCACGAACGAACCCAACGGCCCCGCGACCAGCGCCAGGGCCAGACCTGCAAGCAGGGCAAAGAGCAGAAAATCAGCCATGCTTGCAGCTATCTCCATGAACGTGAGTGGACGGGACCGCGCTGACCACCGAGCCATGCAGGTCGTGGGCGTGGTCGTGATGGTGGTGATAAATCGCCAGGCTTTGTGCGTTTTTTCCGAACAGCTCGACGAATGCCGGATCGCCGCTGACCTGCTCGGGATGTCCGGAACAGCAAACGTGGCGATTCAGGCACACCACTTGGTCGGTGGTGCTCATCACCAGATGCAAATCGTGAGAGACCATCAAAACGCCGCAACCATGACGATCACGCAAGCGTGTGATCAGGCTGTAGAGCTCGGCTTGACCGGCCACGTCGACGCCTTGTACCGGCTCATCAAGCACCAGCAATTCTGGCTCGCGCAGCAATGCCCGCGCCAGCAGCACCCGCTGCATTTCGCCACCGGAAACACTTTGCACCGGGCTGTCGATGACCTGTTCGGCACCGACTTCCTTGAGGGCGGCCAACGCCCGAGCCCGGTCCACGCCCGGCACCAGACGCAAGAAGCGCAGCACCGAAAGCGGCAGGGTTGGGTCGACATGGAGTTTTTGCGGCATGTAACCGACGCGCAACTTCGGCTTGCGCCAGACGCTGCCGCTGTCCGGTTTCAACAGGCCGAGCACCGCGCGCACCAGCGTGGTTTTGCCGGCACCGTTAGGGCCGATCAAGGTAACGATCTGCCCCGGCTCGACACTCAGCTCGATGTTGTCCAGCACGTTTTGCCCGGCAAAGGTGACGGCCACCTGCTCGAGGCGAATCAGCGCGTTGCTCATCAAGCCCCCTGGCAACCCGAGCAGAGACCGATGACTTCAACGGTCTGGGCTTCGACGATAAATCCGACATCTTTGGCGCTATCGATAATCGCGTCGCTGATGGATTTCTGTTCGAGTTCGATGGCGGCGTGGCATTCGCGGCAAATCAGAAACTGCCCCTGGTGGGCGTGTTCCGGGTGATTGCAGCCGACGAAGGCGTTCAACGAGGAGATGCGATGTACCAAGCCGTTTTCCAGCAGGAAATCCAGCGCTCGGTACACGGTAGGAGGCGCGGCGCGACGGCCGTCCTGCTCGCTGAGCACCGCCAGAATGTCATAGGCACCCAACGGTTTGTGGCTTTGCCACACCAGTTCCAGCACTCGCCGGCGCAAAGCGGTCAGACGCAGCCCCTGACGTGCGCACAAGACATCGGCCTCAGACAATGCGCTATGCACGCAATGAGAGTGGTCGTGGGGACGGCTGGCAATCGGTGTTTTAGGCATGAGCGGCGACGAGTTTTGTGAGAGACGTTATTATGTTACCCGTTCTCGCCTCTTCGAGTGGTCATCGTGTCCCGACTTTTTTCTATCTTTGTCGCATTTGTCGCAAGTTTTCTGCTGATCGGCTCAGCTCAAGCCGAGGTTAAAGTCCTCACCAGCGTCAAGCCTCTGCAGCTGATAGCCGCGGCGGTGCAAGACGGCGTAGCGGTTCCGGAAGTTTTGCTGCCGCCCGGCGCCTCGCCCCATAACTATGCCTTGCGCCCATCCGATGTACGGAAAGTGCAATCGGTGGATCTGGTCTACTGGATCGGTCCGGACATGGAAGGTTTCCTGCCCCGTGTGCTGAAAGGTCGTACGTTGCCCAGCATCGCGGTACAGGATTTGCCTGGCCTGAAACTGCGACATTTCGCCGAAGATAACCATTCCCACGCCGAAGAGGCCGATGAGCATGACCACGATCACCGCCCCGGCAGCCTGGATGCGCATTTGTGGTTGTCACCGATCAACGCCCGCGTGATCGCTACCAAAATGGCCGCCGATCTGAGTGCCGCCGATCCGGCCAACGCAGCGCGCTACCAGAGCAATCTCAAGGTGTTCGATGAGCGTCTGGATGCTTTGGACCTGCGCCTGAAGGCTCGTCTGGCGGGAATCGCGGGCAAGCCTTACTTCGTGTTTCACGAAGCCTTCGACTACTTCGAAGACGCTTACGGCCTCAAGCACACTGGCGTATTCAGTGTCGCAGCCGAAGTACAACCCGGTGCCCAGCACGTCGCGGCGATGCGCACTCGGTTGCAGGAAGTCGGCAAGACTTGCGTGTTCAGCGAACCACCGCTGCGCCCGCGCCTGGCAGAAACCCTGGTGGCCGGGCTGCCGGTGAAACTGGCGGAACTGGATGCGCTCGGCGGGTACACGCCAGCGACCGCTCAAGGGTATGAGCAGGTGTTGGAAAAGCTGGGGAATGATTTGGCGGGGTGTTTGGAGTCGTTGTAAGCGTCCCGTAGAACTGTGGCGAGGGGGCTTGCCCCCGTCGGGCTGCGAAGCAGCCCCACATGAGCCCCCCAATGAATTGCTGGGGAGCGCTTCGCACTCCAACGGGGGCAAGCCCCCTCGCCACAATTTAGAGGGCGAAAGGCAGCGGTGTGTGGACCTTCTGCCGCTGCATCAGCCGCAACTGAAATTCCATCGGATCGTGAATCAACACGTCCTGCCCGGCGAAAGACTCCGCGGCGATCAACCGCGACAACCAGAACCGTACGCACGCCACGCGCAGCATGGTCGGCCATAGCTCGGCCTCGGCAGCAGTAAACGGTCTTAGCGCAGCATAAGCGCCCAGCAATGCCCGCGCCCGAGCACCATCAAGCTGCCCTTGCTCGTCCGAACACCAATCGTTCAAGGCAATCGCCACGTCATAGAGCATCGGCCCGGAACAGGCGTTGTAGAAGTCGATCAACCCGGTCAGGTGCGTGCCTTCGAACATCGCGTTATCGCGGAACAGGTCGGCGTGGATGTTGGCCCGCGGCAGCGCCAGAATTTTCGTCTTCTGCTGTGTGATTTCATCCAGCGCCCGTTGCAGCAAATCGCTTTGCTCGGCATTCAGGTGCGAAAGCAACTGCGTGCCCTCTTCCAGCATCCAGTCCAGGCCGCGATCGGTTTTGCGTTTGATCATGTTGGCTTGGGTCGCCAGGTGCAGATGAGCCAGCAGCTCGCCGACCTGAGCGCAATGCTGCGCGTTGGCGTCCTTGATGTGCTTGCCCGCCAGACGGGGCTGCAGCAGCGCAGGTTTACCGGCCAGTTCGCGCAACGCGACGCCGTCGGTGGTGCGCAGGGCATAAGGCACCGGCAGGTTGGCGTCGTGCAGCACGTCGAGCAGCTCGATGAAGAACGGCATCTCCTGCACCGGACCGCGCTCGACCAGAGTGAGGACAAACTCACCCTGCTCCAGGCTGATAAAAAAATTGGTGTTTTCGCTACCGGCGGCGATCCCCTGGAAATCAAGCAGGCGGCCAAGCCCGTAAGGGGCGAGAAAGGTTTCCAGCTCGGGCCGAGCCAGGGGGGTGAACACAGACATGGTTAAAACTGCCAGTACGGGCGCCGCGACTGCCGGCGCCGATTTAAGTTAGGAGCGGTTTACCACTCGAATATTTTCCACGACGGAATCAGCATATCCGGCTGGTCCGAGCGGATGAAGTTACCGTCGGAGCCATCAGCGCGCACCAGGAAATACGGTTTGCCGACTTTCGGGGTCACCTTGATGGCATACAAAAAACCATTTTGCCGATACTCCTGAATGGTTTTATCGCCTTCCGTGCGGATTGTTACATCCGGGTCTGCCGAGGGCGCATCGTCCGCCGCCATGACAGCCAATGGAGTGATTGCAAACAAGCCAGCCAGCAACAAGCGATTTAGTGTGCGCATGATAACCTTGTCCCTTTGTCGTCAACGGTCCCGCTATTCTAGCGCCGGACCCGCCGAAAAGGTTGATCCTGCTCATGAGCCAAGCCCCCCTCGTCCTGGTGGACGGTTCTTCTTATCTGTACCGCGCTTTTCATGCGCTGCCACCGCTGACCACGTCCAAAGGCCTGCCGACCGGAGCGGTCAAGGGCGTATTGAACATGCTCAAGAGTCTGCGCAAGCAGTACCCGGACAGCCCGTTCGCCGTGGTATTCGACGCCAAGGGCGGGACGTTCCGCGACGAGATGTTCGCCGAATACAAGGCCAATCGCCCAAGCATGCCCGACGACATGCGGGTCCAGATCGAGCCGCTGCACGCCAGCGTCAAGGCCCTCGGCTTTCCATTGCTGTGCGTGGACAACGTCGAAGCCGATGACGTGATCGGCACCCTGGCCCGCAGCAGTGCGGCCGCCGACCGTCCGGTGGTGATCTCCACCGGCGACAAGGACATGGCGCAACTGGTCGACGGGCACATTACCTTGGTCAATACGATGACCGGTAGCGCGCTGGACGTGGAAGGCGTGAAGGAGAAATTCGGCGTCGCTCCCGAGCAGATCATCGATTATCTGGCACTGATGGGCGATTCGTCCGACAACATCCCGGGCGTTCCGGGTATCGGTCCCAAGACCGCTTCCGGCCTGCTGGTCGGCGTGAATGGCGGCCTGACCGAGCTCTATGCACAGCTCGACATCGTCCCGACCCTGCCGATTCGCGGCGCCAAAACCTTGCCGGCCAAGCTCGAAGAGCATAAGGAGATGGCGTTCCTCTCCTATCAACTGGCAACCATCAAGATCGACGTACCGCTGGACATCGGTCTCGATGACCTGCAAATGGGCCAGCCGGATCACGACAAACTCGCCGAGCTCTACACCCTGCTGGAATTCAAAAGCTGGTTCGAAGAAAACCAGCGCGACGCGAAGCGCTCGGGTCAGGAAATTGTCGAGGTCACCCAGGAACAGCCGGGCGCCGCCGAGGCGAAGTACGAAACCATCCTCGACAAAAAGCACTTCGAGGCCTGGCTGGACAAGCTCGACAAGGCGCCGTTGATTGCCTTCGTCACCGAAACCAACGGCAGCGATGCCCAGCATGCACAACTGGTGGGCCTGTCGTTTTCCGTCGCGGCCAACGAAGCGGCCTACATTCCGCTGACCCATTCCTACATGGGTGTGCCGGAGCAACTGGATCGCGACACTGTGCTGCTGGCGCTGAAGCCGCTGCTGGAGAACCCGAATAAGCTGAAAGTCGGCCAACACGCCAAGTTCGAAACCAATATCCTCGCCAACTGCGCCATCGGTGGCGATCAGAGCAACGGGATTATTGTTCAGGGCATTGCCTACGACACCATGCTCGAGTCTTACGTCCTGGACTCGACGGCCACCCGCCACGACATGGACAGCCTGGCGCTCAAGTACCTGGGCCAAAGCAAGAGCGACATTCAAGGGATCGCGGGCAAAGGCGTCAAACAGCTGACTTTCGACCAGATCTCTCTTGAGCTGGCAGGCCCCTATGCCGCCGAAGACGCTGACGTCACCTTCCGTCTGCATCTGGCATTGCAGGAAAAACTGGCAGCAACGCCAAGCCTGGGCAAAGTGCTCAACGAGATTGAAATGCCGCTGATGCCGGTTCTGGCCCGAATCGAACGCCAGGGCGCGCTCGTGGATGCCAACCTGCTGGGCATCCAGAGTGTCGAACTGGGCGAGAAACTGGTCGCCCTTGAGCGCGAGGCCTTTGCCATTGCCGGTGAAGAATTCAACCTGGGCTCGCCAAAGCAACTGGGCGTGATCCTCTACGAAAAGCTCGGCTTGCCCGTACTCAGCAAAACCGCCAAGGGCCAGGCCTCGACCGCCGAAGCGGTGTTGGCCGAATTGGCCGAACAGGACTACCCGCTGCCCAAGGTGCTGATGCAATACCGCTCGCTGAGCAAGCTCAAAAGCACCTACACCGACCGTTTGCCAGAGCAGATCAACACTCGCACCGGGCGCATTCATACGTCTTACCAGCAAGCCGTCGCCGCCACCGGACGTTTGTCGTCCATCGACCCGAACCTGCAGAACATTCCGATTCGCACTGCCGAAGGTCGTCGGATTCGTCAGGCGTTCGTCGCGCCGAAAGGCTACAAGCTGCTGGCCGCGGACTACTCGCAAATCGAACTGCGGATCATGGCGCATCTGGCCAAGGACGAAGGTTTGCTGCACGCCTTCCGCAACAACCTCGATGTACACCGGGCAACGGCCGCAGAGGTGTTTGGCGTCGAGCTGGACGCAGTCACCAACGATCAGCGTCGCAGCGCGAAAGCCATCAACTTCGGTTTGATCTACGGCATGAGCGCGTTTGGCCTGGCCAAGCAGATCGGCGTGGACCGTAAACAGTCCCAGGCCTACATCGACCGCTACTTCGCCCGTTATCCCGGCGTACTGGAATACATGGAGCGCACGCGCGCCCAGGCCGCCGAGCAAGGTTTCGTCGAAACCATCTTCGGCCGTCGTCTCTACCTGCCGGAAATCAACGCGAAAAACCAGGCTCTGCGCAAAGCTGCCGAGCGCACGGCAATCAATGCCCCAATGCAAGGCACCGCGGCGGACATCATCAAGAAAGCCATGGTAACAGTGGATAACTGGCTGACTTCGTCAGGCCTGGACGCCAAAGTCATCTTGCAGGTACACGATGAATTGGTGCTTGAGGTACGTGAGGATCTGATCGATCAGGTGCGTGAGGACATTCGCATGCACATGAGCAGCGCCGCCCAACTGGATGTACCGCTTCTGGTCGAGGTAGGCGTAGGCAATAACTGGGATGAAGCGCACTGATCGGCCTGAACGACGCCTGTGCTGCGGCCTTATGCCGCAGCACAAAATAACGAAGGGCTATAGTGCGGAAAATGACATCGATTATTTCCAATGGTTTTTGAAAATAGTCTGAACTAAATCCGTGAACCGCCACTCAGAGATACTGAATGGCTGGTGAAGCCCTTCGATGCTCCTATGTTGTGTTAAGTGTTGGCAGATATCTGGACCCCGCCCTAGCGGTCCGGAACTTGAACCCCGGAACTTCTCCCTCCCCATATGAAGTCCGGGGTTTTTTTTGCCTGGCTTTTCACCTGTAAAGCCTTACTCGGCAGCCTCGCTGCCCTTGTCCGCCAACTCCATCCAGCCCGCCAGTACAGTGTAGGCGTCTTCCAGCCCCATGCGTTTGGGTGCCGAAAACAGCTGGATTGTGATCGTATCGCCCCAGCCCTTGCGGATTTGCGCCTGAACCTTGAGCAGCGCGTTTTTCGCCGCGCCATAGGTCAGCTTGTCTGCCTTGGTCAGCAAAATATGCATCGGCATGCCGCTGGCGACGGCCCAATCGAGCATCAGCAGGTCGAAATCGGTCATTGGATGACGGATGTCCATCATCAGAATCAAACCTTTCAAACTCTCGCGACCGCCCAGATAGGCTTCCAGGTGACGCTGCCAGTGCAGCTTCAACGGGATCGGTACTTTCGCATAACCGTAACCCGGCAGGTCGACCAGACGGCGTTCATCGTCTAGCTTGAAGAAGTTCAACAGCTGCGTGCGACCCGGAGTTTTCGAGGTCCGCGCCAGGCTGGCGTGTGTCAGGGTGTTCAATGCGCTGGACTTGCCGGCGTTGGAACGCCCGGCGAAGGCCACTTCAAAGCCTTCGTCGTCGGGGCATTGATCGACTTTGGCGGCGCTGAGCATGAATGTGGACTGTTGGCACAGACCGAGGATGGGGTTCTTGAGTTGCATGGGATTTCCGATGTGGGCGGCGCCGGGAATGGACGCGGCAAGCAGTGTCGTTTCCGTTTCAGTGACGCCAGTATATAATGCCGCAGATTTTGTGTGCGCTTTGTCCCAGCGTAGGATGAAGTTCACGAGAGCGATTAACCTTGATTGCGCATTAGAACGCAGCACGCTCTCAACCCTGAAAAGGTCGTTTTATGACGAAATGGCTGCTAGCTGCCGGTGTCTTGATGCCGCTTTACAGCGCTCAGGCTACACAGGATCCGGAAGCTGTGTACAACCGTGTTTGTGGTGCCTGTCATTCCGGCCAACTACCCATGGCGCCCCGCAAGGGCGATCAGGAAGCTTGGACGCCGAGGTTGGCGAAAGGTATGGAGACGCTGGTGCAACACGTGACCCAGGGTTTCAAGGCGATGCCGCCGCGTGGTTTGTGCATGGACTGCAGTGCCGAGGATTACCGAGCCATCATCCAGTGGATGAGCGAGTAAACCCGGTCCATAACTCTTTAACCCTTAGCCGTAGTTGGATTAGCTGATGAACAAATTGATCGTGAGTCTGCTGTTGACCGTGGGGATCTCCGGTATTGCCCATGCTGCAGGTGATGCGACTGCTGGTCAGGCGAAAGCCGCAGTATGTGGCGCCTGTCATGGCCCGGATGGCAATAGCATGGCGCCTAACTTTCCGAAACTGGCAGGTCAGGGCGAGCGTTATCTGAACAAGCAGCTGCACGACATCAAGTCCGGCAAACGCACGGTACTGGAAATGACCGGCCTGCTGACCAACCTGAGCGATCAGGACCTGGCTGATATCTCCGCCTACTTCGCCAGCCAGAAAGGCAGCGTTGGCGCCGCCGACCCGAAAGTCGTGGCTCGCGGTGAAGCACTGTTCCGTGGTGGCGACCTGGCCAAGGGGCTGCCCGCCTGCACTGGTTGCCACTCACCTAACGGTACCGGTAACGCCGCTGCAGGCTTCCCGCATCTGGGCGGCCAGCATGCCCAGTACGTCGGCAAGCAACTGACCGACTTCAGAAAAGAAGAAGGTGGCCGCACCAACGACGGCGATACCAAACCGATGCAGAGCATCGCCAAAAAGCTGAGCGACGAAGATATCGCCGCAGTCTCCAGCTATATTCAAGGCTTGCACTGAGATCGATCGAACAAGCGTTGCTAGAGATGTACATCTCTAGCAACGTTAACACTCGATTAATCCGTCGATGCAAACATAAAAAGGGTAGCTTTGGCTGCCCTTTTTTATGGCCGCTGCCGTTACACTACAAACTCAAGCCCGCCAGGATCTGTCTGAAAACAGGTCGCGCGAGGCGACCCAATTGTCCAGGAGTAAAGCATGCGTAATCTGATCATCAGCGCCGCGCTCGTCGCTGCCAGCCTGTTCGGCATGACTGCCCAAGCCGCCGAAAAACCTGAAGCGCCCTATGTCGAACTGAGCAATCCGGTCCCGGTGGCCGCGCCTGGCAAGATCGAAGTCGTGGAGCTGTTCTGGTACGGCTGCCCGCATTGCTATGCCTTCGAACCCGTCATTAACCCATGGGTTGAAAAACTGCCTTCCGACGTGAACTTCGTGCGCATTCCGGCCATGTTTGGCGGCCCTTGGGACGCACACGGCCAGATGTTCCTGACCCTTGAAGCCATGGGCGTCGAAAGCAAGGTTCACGCGGCAGTTTTCGAAGCGATTCAGAAAGAACACAAGAAACTGACCGACAAAGAAGACATGGCGGACTTCCTGGCGACCCAAGGTGTAGACAAGGACAAGTTCCTGGCCACCTTCGACTCCTTCGCCATCAAGGGCCAAATCAACAAAGCCAAAGAGCTTGCAAAGAAATATGAAATCTCCGGCGTGCCTACCATGATCGTCAACGGCAAGTATCGCTTTGACATCGGCTCTGCTGGCGGTGCCGAACAAGCGTTGAAACTGGCCGACCAACTGGTTGCCAAAGAGCGAGCGGCAACCAAGGCCGTCGCCAACTAAGCGCGGCACCTGCCATGCGCCGCTGGGGAACTGAACGCATCGTTGGCCTGCATCATCCGCGGGTCAACGAGCATCACCTGGAATCGACGGGGTTGCCCGTGGACAGCCGTCTGCGTTTGCTCAGTTTCAATATCCAGGTTGGTATCAGTACCGAGCGCTATCGGCACTATCTGACCCGCGGCTGGCAGCATCTGTTGCCGCACACCGGGCGTGCCGACAATCTGCAAAAAATCGGTAATCTGCTGGGCGACTTCGATCTGGTCGCCTTGCAGGAAGCCGATGGCGGCAGTCTGCGATCAGGTTACGTCAATCAGGTCGAACACCTGGCGCAGCTCGGCGCCTTCCCCTATTGGTATCAACAACTCAATCGCAACCTCGGTCATCTCGGCCAGCACAGCAATGGTGTGCTCAGCCGCCTGCGCCCGTGGGCGATTGAAGATCATCCGCTGCCGGGGCCCAAGGGTCGCGGGGCCATTCTGGTGCGCTTCGGCGAAGGTCCGGAGGCACTCGTGGTGGTGATGATGCACCTGGCACTGGGCGCTCGCGCCCGTAGCCTGCAACTGGCCTACATCCGCGAGTTGATTGGCGGTTATAAACACCAGGTGTTGATGGGCGACATGAATACCCATGCCAGTGACTTGCTGCAAAACTCCCCGTTGCGTGATCTAGGCCTGCTCGCGCCGCAACTGGAAGCGACCTTTCCCAGCTGGCGCCCGCAGCGTTGCCTGGACCATATTCTGCTCAGCCCCACCCTGACCCTTGAAAAGGTCGAAGTGCTGGCACAGCCCATTTCCGATCACCTGCCGGTCGCGGTAGAGATTCGTCTGCCGGGTTCGCTCACGGCCGATGCATTGCCCGCGTTGAGTCCTGCCTGAATGAGCGACGAAGCACAGCGCTGGAAAGAGAAATACCTCAAAAGCATCGAACAACAAGAAAAACTGGAACGTCGATGGGACGCCCGGCTCGACTTGCTGCGTCGCGGGCTGGTGCGCAGCACCCTGGCCGCGGAAGGTACCGATCGCGCCGTTGACCAATGCATGAAGGAAATGCGCGAAGTCGTACGCACCGATGACATGGACGCCGGCCTGGCTGCCTTGCTGCCACGCCTGGAAAGAGCCGTGCTCGACTCCGAGCAGCGCCGGGAAACCCGGGTCAATCAAGTCAGTGCCGCCCTGACAGCGCTGGTCTCTCAGTTGCAAGCGTTGCCGCTGCCCCGGGAAGTGAGCCGGCCACTGAAGAATTTCGCCAAGCAACTGGACGGACGCGTAAGCCAGGCTCGCGAAATCCCGTTGCTGCTTAGCGAGCTGAGCAGCTTGCAAGGCAAAGCCTTGAACCTGCTGGAGAACCCTGCCGAACCTGATCGCCCGGGTTTTCTGCAGCGGTTGTTCAGTAGGGAAACGGAAGAGACCGCGCCACAGCTCGCCGTGCCCGAATCGCAAATGCCTGCCCCGCAACCTGTCGAACCGGTTGCAGCCTCGCCGGCCGAGCCCCCACAAGCGACGGTCAATCTCGCGCCAGCCGCCGATAAACCGCAAGGGGTATTGCCAACCGTCGAAGCCGCGATGCCCGCCGCTGCCCCCCCCGAGCCACCTGCGGCTGAAGGCGTGGCGTTTGAGCCACCCATCCTTGAGCCAGAAGCTACGAGCAGCCAAGTCAAGAAGCTACAAACCCGGCCCGATATCGAGCAACCACAAGAGCCGGTTCCGGCGATCGCCCTACCGGCCACTCAGGTTCTGTCGGCAATCAATCCCGATGAGCTCATTCCGGTGGCCATCGATCCAGAGCCGTCCGGGCACGATATTCTGTATGCCCTGCCGGACTCGCCGGAGCCGTCCTATAGCTCTGTCGCCAAGCACATCGAAGACACCCTGCTGGGCCTTCTCGATGACCTGGCGCTGCCTGAGCGCCATCGTCCGCAAGCCGAGGCGATGCGCGATCGTCTTCAAAATGGCTTGAACTGGTACGAACTGCTGCCAATTCTCGATGACCTGGCCACATTGATGCTGGCAATCACCGACAGCGGCCAGCACGAATTCGAAGCCTATTTGAAGCAACTCAACGAACGCCTCGAGTCTTTCCAGAGCAACCTGCAAGCCGCGAGCGAAGGCCACGCCGACAACCGCTCAGCCGCGCGGGATATGGACACGCAGATTCGCGAGCAAGTCGACGGCTTGCAAAGCAGCATGCAGGAAGCGGCCGACCTTGATGATCTCAAGCATGTGCTGGAAAACCATCTCGAAGGCCTGCTCGGCACCATGGACCAACACCAGAAGCAGCGTGATGAGCGTGAGCAGGAAGTAGCGGCCCGCCTGCAAAGCCTGGCCGAAAGGGTTGCCCACATGGAGCAGGAAGCCCTGGGCTACCGTGAGCATCTCGAAGAACAGCGTCAGAAGGCGCTGATCGATCCACTGACGGGTCTACCCAATCGAGCAGCCTGGAGCGAACGCCTGGAGCACGAAATAGGTCAATGGCAACAACATGGCACTACCCTGTTGCTGGCAATGCTCGACCTCGACCATTTCAAACGCATCAACGACAACTATGGCCATCTGGCGGGCGACAAGGTGCTGAAAATCATCGCCAACGTGCTACGCAAGCGTCTGCGTGGAACTGATTTCATTGCCCGATTTGGCGGTGAGGAGTTTGTGCTATTGATGCCTGCCACACTTCCTATGGTCGGCGCGAAACTACTGGAAACCTTGCGCGCATCGATCGAAGCCTGCCCGTTCCACTTCAAGGGCGAGCGAGTCACCATCACCATTTCCATGGGATTGACCGCCTTCAGACCAGGCGAACACAGCGATCTGGTACTTAAAAGAGCCGATCAGGCGCTATATCGGGCGAAAAACAATGGCCGGAATCGAGTAGAAGCGGGCTGATAGCTAATTGTTCCATTTTGTTTAAAACAGCATTTTTTGCCATCTACGCGCAAGGCAATACCGTTACACTGTTGCATTATTGTCTTGCGTGTACTGCCTCCCACCATGAAATGTCTTGTTTTTATTGCCTCGCTGCTTCTATTGGCCGGTTGTGCCAGCGGCCCCCGAATCGATACCAGTCATCGTTCAGCCAATTACGACAGTCGTATTCAGTTCGTGGTGATGCATTACACCTCCGCATCCCTGGAAACCTCGCTGCAATTGCTGACCCATGGCGAGGTCAGCAGCCACTACCTGATTAGCGACGACAAGCGCGCCACTATTTATAAGCTGATGGATGAAAATTCCCGGGCCTGGCACGCAGGCGAAAGCGAATGGCAAGGCCGGACCTGGCTCAACTCCAGTTCCATTGGTATCGAGATCGTCAATCAGGGCTTTGAGGACACCCCGAACGGGCGTCTTTGGTATCCCTACAGCGAAGCCCAGATTCAGTCGATGATCTTCCTGCTCAAAGACATCAGTAAGCGCCAAGGCATCAGCCCCCGTCATATCATTGGCCATAGCGACATCGCACCGATGCGCAAGCTCGACCCCGGCCCGCTGTTCCCCTGGAAGCGCCTGGCCGCCGAAGGCCTGGGAATATGGCCGAACGAGCAGGCCGTGGCGCGACAGCAAGCGCAGTTCGCGGTGCAATTACCCAGCATCAGTTGGTTTCAGGCGCAGCTTGCCCGCTTGGGCTATGCCACGCCGCAAACCGGCGAACTGGATGTAGCGACACGCAATGTGCTGGCGGCCTTCCAGCTGCATTTTCGCCCTTCCCGTTTCGATGGGACACCGGACGCCCAGACCGCGGCGATTCTTCAGGTGTTGAATCAGACAAAATAATGACGCCCGCCCGACGGTCAGCGCTTTTTCCAAATCAGCAGCTATAACTCATTGGTAATTCTTCGGATATTCCATGATGCCTGCTGCTCGGGAGAGACTGCATAGCTGGTTCTATCGCCCTTGGTTTTTGGCGATGCTGGCTACTGCCTTGAGCGCAACGCTTCTAACGGTCGGCAGTTTGTTCGTGGCGATGCATCAGGTTGAGCAAAACGAAAGCCAGGAAATGAATGCCCAGGGAGAACGCTTTCTGGTCCGGCTGGAGCAGCTGTTCGGGCAATTGCGCGAAAGCCTCGATGACCTGGAAGCGCAACCGCTGCGAGGTTGCGATGACGAAATGATCGCCACCCTGCAGCAGGTCAGCTTCAATTACCGCTTCGTTTATGAAGCCGCTTATATGGACACGGCTCGAACCTGCTCCAACCGCCCCCGCCAGGAAGGGGTATCGCTGATCCGACCGCCGGACATCAAGGGTCCCACCTACAGCTATTGGCTGAACACCACCACCGAACCCGATGAGAACCGCGCCGCACTGATGCTTGGGCGTGGCAATTTCCGGGTTGCGACGTCCCGCGGGCATTTGACCGACATGGTCGATCTGTCTCCGGGGAGCAGCCTGTTGGTGGTGCTCGACCATGGCACCCGGGCGATTCCGGTGCTCGGTGTCGCTCAGGCCTGGCCCCCCGCGGAGCCCTGGCCCCCGAAAAGCCCCGATGCGCTGCAAGTCACCCCTACCCGCCTGATTTACCGAATGCCCACTAACACCCCCGAATACCAACTGGTACTGATCACCCCACGTACCGGAATGCATGTACCAGCGGTATGGTGGTGGCTACTGCCGGCCAGCCTGGCGCTGAGTGCCTGTGTAGGCATTCTGGTGTTTTTGCTGGTACGCCAGCGTCAGTCGCTGGATGCCGAACTGCAAGGCGCCATGCGGCGAGGCGAGCTACAGGTGTTGTATCAACCGATCTTCGACCTCGACAGCCGCAACTGCGTCGGCGCTGAAGCCCTGCTGCGCTGGCGCAGGCCGGACGGCACGCTGACCAGTCCCGATCTGTTCATTCCGATGGCGGAGAATACCGGCCAGATTCGCCAGATGACCGACTTCGTGTTACAGCGCCTGCTGGAACAGCTCGGGCAACTGTTGCGGTCCAATCCGCAGCTTTACATCTCGGTCAACCTGGCGGCCTGCGATGTCATGGTGCCGCGTATCGGTCAGGTGATGGCGCGTCTGCTGAGCATGCACCGGGTAGCGGCCAGGCAAATTGCCTTTGAAGTGACCGAGCGCGGATTGGTGGACGTGGTGGTGGCCAGAGAAAACCTGCAAGCCCTGCGGGATGTCGGGCATCAAGTGCTGATCGACGATTTTGGCACCGGCTATTGCAGCCTCGCCTACCTGCAAACCCTACCGGTGGACTGCCTGAAAATCGACAAGGCATTTATCGACGCGCTGGGGCATGACGCCGCCAGCAGCGGCGTGGCACCGCACATCATTCGCATGGCTCAGGCGCTGCAACTCAAGGTGATTGCCGAAGGCATTGAACATGAAGCCCAAGCGGTGTTTCTGAGCAGCGAAGGGGTGAAATTCGGTCAGGGTTGGCTGTTCGCCCACGCCCTGAGCGCCGTGCAGTTCATCGAACTGATTACCCGTGGCCGCCGACTGACTACGCGACGCCAGGATGACGAAGCCTGAGAGGGCACCGGCTTATATCGCCAGCGCCATGTAGAACTGCGTCCCCTGCCCCGGCCGCGAATAGACACCCATCCGTCCGCCGTGCAACTGCACGATTTCCTTGCACAGCGCCAGACCCAGCCCGGCACCGCCCTTTTTGCGACCGACCTGAACGAAGGGTTCGAAGATCCGTCCCTGCTGGCCGTAGGCAATGCCTTCGCCGTTGTCCTCGACGCTGATAATCATCCGTTCACCATGGCGCCGGGCCTGCAAACGTATCAGTCCGTCGTGGGCGGTATGGCGCAAAGCGTTGTCGATCAGGTTGTCGAGCACCCGTTCCAGCTGCGCCTGATCGGCTTGCAACCGCGGCAACGGCCCCTGCACTTCCACCAGCAACTCGATACCCTTCTCCTGCGCCAAGCGGGCAAAACGTGTCTGGGCCTGATCCAGCAAGTCTTCGATGGAGCATGGTGCCAGGGTGAGTTTTTGCAGGCCGTTTTGATAGCGAGAGAAATTCAGCAAGTCGTTGATCAACTGCATCAGGCGCTGCATTTCTTCGTTGACGGTGTCCAGCAGGTCAGCTTCGCGGGAGTCTTCGGCAAAATGCGTCCGCTCGCGGAACAGGCCGAATGCCATGTGCATCCCGGTAACCGGTGTGCGCAACTCATGGGAGGCGCGCAAGACGAACTCGCTGCGCACTCTTTCAAAAGCCCGCTGTTCGGTAACGTCATGCAACACCATCACAGCGCCGAGAATATGCCCCTGGGTATGGCTGACCGGCGTCAGGCTGTATGTCAGCAATCGCGACTCTCCATCGACTTCGATGCTCAGGTCGTCCGGCGCTCGTTCCAGGGTGCCACCGCGTAATACCAGTTGCAGTTGTTCATCCAGTTCGGGACGCTCAAGCGCCGTACCCAGCCCTTGGCCGAGACGATCGGTGTCCCAGCCTAACTGACGCTGAGCCACCGGGTTGAGGTGCTCAAGATGACCTTGACGATCAATGATCAGCAAACCGTCGTCGATGCTGTCGAGCACCGCTTGCAAGCGTTGCTGACCGGCGAGCAGTTCGTCGATATTGGTAGCCTGGTGCTCACGCAAGGCCTCGGCCATGATGCCGAAGCGGTGGGTCAGTTGGTTGATTTCCACCGCGGAAGAAATCGGCAGGGCCACTTCGAAATTACCCTGGCCGATGTTGTCAGCCGCTGCGGCCAAGGCCTCGATCGGAGCCCCGAACCGCCGGGCGATCCCATGGGCGGTAATGAAGCCGATGAACAGCACCCCCACCCCGACCAACCCAAGCAGGCCGGCAATCAACAGTGCTCGCTCCCGGGCTTTGCGTTCGATCTCAGTGATGTTATCCAGTGCGCGTTTTTGTTCAAAGATCAAACCGTTACGCAACGCGTTGAATTTTTCCGCGAGATCCCCTTCACCACCGACGACCTGGATAGGAGCACTGGAAAGATCAAAGGACCGCAGTAGGTTCTGATAGTCAGCCTTGGCCTTTTTGAAACCATACTGGGCACCCTCGCTGGACGGTTCGCGAGCAATGCCTTCGTCAAACAATTCAAGGGAATGCTGCTTGGACGCCTCGAACGCCGCAGGGTCCGGTTGCTCGTCGAGCATGATGATCAGTTGATCACCCAGGGTCTGACGCAGCTTCAATCCCAGATCCAGCGTGACGAAGTTGTCACGGATCAGGGCTTCCTGAGTCCCTGCCATCTGCATCACGCTGACCAGCCCGAGCAAGAGCCCAAGCAGCGCCACAGTAATCAGTGCGGAAATACTCAGAAACAGCCGGGTGCGCAACGTCATCGCCAGTTTCATCGGTTACGACTCACAAGTTGTACTGCTTGCGTTTGCGGTACAGGGTCGAGGCATCGATACCCAAGGTTTTGGCCGCCTGATCCAGCGTGTCGGCCGTGGCGAGAACCGCGCCAATGTGAGCTTTTTCCAATTCATCCAGGCTCAGCGCAGCACCAATTCGTGGCGTGTGGTTGGTCGGGGTTTCGGCCATGCCCAAGTGGCTGAGCTCTACCCGCTCCTGCGGACAAATAATGCTCGCGCGCTCCACCACGTTGCGCAGCTCGCGAATGTTGCCCGGCCAGCGGTAGCTGAGCAGCGCTTCGCGCGCCTCGTCGCTGAAACACCGGGCTGGACGCGAGTATTCCTTGACGAAGCGCGCCAGGAAGCGGTCAGCCAGGTTCAAAATATCTTCTCGGCGCTCGCGAAGCGGCGGCAGGTGCAAGGTGATGACGTTGAGACGATAGAGCAAGTCCTCACGAAAACGACCATCGCGAACCATGTCTTCCAGGTTGAGGTTCGTGGCGGCGAGGATTCGCACATCGGCGCGACGGGTCACCGGGTCGCCCACGCGCTCGTATTCCTTGTCCTGAATGAAACGCAGCAATTTTGGCTGCAAGGTCAGGGGAAAATCGCCGATCTCGTCGAGAAAAAGTGTCCCTCCGTCGGCTTGATTGACACGACCCAACGTGCTTTCGCTGGCACCGGTGAATGCTCCTCGGCTGTGGCCGAAAAGCTCGCTGTCCATTAATTCGGCAGTCAGGGATGGGCAATTGATGGTGACGCAGGACTTCTTCTGGCGTTTGCTCCAGCCGTGAATTGCCCGTGACAGTTCACCTTTACCGGTGCCGGACTCGCCGAGAATCAGGATGTTGGCGTCAGTACTGGCGACCTGGCGCGCTGTTTCGAGCACCACTTTCATCGCCGGACTGTGGGAATCCAGGCCCTCCTTGGGTTTGCGCACTTCACCTTCGAGGGCTTCCAGGCGCGCCGAGAGTTGCCGAACTTCCAGCTGTTTGGCAGTGGCCAGGCGTAACTGATCGGGGCTGCAAGGTTTGACCAGATAGTCGGCGGCACCGGCCTGAATCGCATCCACGGCAGTGTCCACGGCCGAGTGAGCAGTGACGATCACCACCCGCATCCATGGCGCCTGGATGCGCATCTGAGCCAGCACATCAAGGCCATTATCTTCGCCCAGACGCAAATCGAGGAAGCACAGATCAAAAACCTGGCGCTGCAACAAGGCTTCAGCCTGAGCCGCGCTGGTCGCCGTAGCCACGCTATAGCCTTCGTCTTCGAGGCAATAGCGAAAGGTTCGAAGGATGGCGGACTCGTCGTCTACCAACAGAATGCGGCCTTGATGCTCAGTGGCTGATTCCATGTTCCTGCGCTCCTTTAATTGTTGAAATGGGTTAGGCCCGGAAAAATCGGGCAAGTTGCATGATTGATTGTGGCCGATTTCGACCATATCAGCGGTGCTATCTACTTCATAACAAGATAACCAACTGATTTATTTAATTTTTTATTCATTAACCGTTCTTCGGTAATTGCCTGCGTCCCTTTCTGACATCCGCGCCCTTCCTTCAATTCCAAAAATATTGAACGTTTTGGCGAATCCATCGTGCATTACGCACGGCCTTGAATGGGCCATCGTGCAGGATGCGTCCAAACCTATTCTCACAAATCATGTAACTCATTGATTTAAATCAGATTAAACCTGACAAAAAAGGTGGCATGCAGGCTGCAGGTGTCTGAGTAATCAGGGCATTTAATAAATCAGTGCCCGCCAACCTACCCCTAGAGGGAGGAACTTCAGGATGAATCGCCAAGGTGCCGTCCAATTGCGTATCTCGCCATTGCATATCCAGCAAGGATTGTTCGCCCTGCTGGCATTGTTGATCACCTTGATTGGCGGCCAGCAGTTCTTGCGCTGGGAACAGAGCCAGCAGCCAGAGACGCCGCACCTGTCGATTCCACACGCACCCCAAACCCATTTCAGCTCGGTCAGCAGCAACCTGGCTGACAGCGACTCGATGCGAATGATGGACGTCGACCAGGCCCAGCCTGTGGACGAGACGCCTCAGGAGCGTTGGGTGTTTTAAATAAACGAACTTGGCGCGCTCAACGCGCCGGGATAAGCACCACAAGCAACACCTTTAAATAGAAGCGTAAGGAGAATCACCATGTTGAGCTGGGCAATCACATTCCTGATCATTGCCATCATCGCTGCAGTATTGGGCTTCGGTGGTATCGCGGGCACCGCCACGGGTATCGCCAAGATTCTCTTTGTCGTATTCCTGGTGATGTTCATTGCCTCCTTCTTCTTTGGCCGCCGCGGTCGAGGCTGACCATGAGCATTTCGTTAAAGTCATTGGCAGCCGCCCTGCTTCTGGGCGGCAGTGCCAATTAAAAAAGATCCACGGGTACTGAGTTTCGAAACACGAAAGAGGCCACAGCGCCTTTTTCCACTGCGCTACCCGAGGACGGTAGACGCATGACCAAGGGGTCGGGACGTTCTGATTGTTTCAGGGTCGGAGTGACCTACGGGTACAGGGAGTACCTGCGCAAGGGCCGGGTCAAGCAAAGCTGCGACGCAAGTTCGCCGGGGCCAGAACGGCTCGACGAACTTGCGGAGCTTCAACGTGCAAAACGTTGATCTAGAGCATTCAGCTCATCTGTTATTGGTGCATATTCCCCGCAAAACCGTTTCGCGGTGTTTCTTCGTGACCGTATATCGAGAAAGCTCCGACTTTCCCGATAAGAGAATTCGCAGCCAAACGTAGGCTTTTTCCTAAATTTCCGCTTATTTAAAAACCTTCGTCCTGCGCTGAAATGGCCGGCATACGGCACTTATGCCCGCCTGAATGTCGCATTCAAACCGGTTGGGACGCGGGTTTCAGTTAGAAAATCTCATGCCGATTCGGCATAGGGTAGGCGTTTACGGCATTAGACGGCGCTTCCCTGCATCGGAATAGTTGCGCCTTTTTCGCTGCCTGAGAGCTGTAAATGCTCGCTCGCGGGGACCTTATACGGGGGCCGATGCAAGACGTGTTCGCCATTGAGCGTTTCAGTTCATGCATCAGCCTGAGTCAAACGCAAGTAAGGGTAAAGATATGAAGAAGGCAAAGCTTAGCCTCGCCTGGCAGATCCTCATCGGTCTGGTTCTGGGGATAGCAATTGGTGCACTGCTCAACCATTTCAGTGCCGAAAAAGCCTGGTGGATCAGCAACGTACTGCAACCGGCAGGCGATATCTTTATCCGTCTGATCAAGATGATCGTGATCCCGATCGTGGTGTCCTCGCTGGTCGTCGGCATCGCTGGCGTGGGTGACGCGAAGAAACTCGGTCGCATCGGTCTGAAGACCATCATTTACTTCGAGATCGTCACCACCATCGCCATTCTGGTCGGTCTGGTGCTGGCCAACGTGGTCCATCCGGGCAGCGGCATCGACATGAGCACCCTGGGTACGGTGGATATTTCCAAGTACCAGGCCACTGCCGCCGAGGTGCAGCATGAACACGCGTTCATCCAGACCATCCTCAACCTGATCCCGTCGAACATCTTTGCGGCCATGGCCCGGGGCGAGATGCTGCCGATCATCTTCTTCTCCGTGTTGTTCGGTCTCGGTCTGTCGAGCCTGCAATCGGACCTGCGCGAACCGCTGGTGAAGATGTTCCAGGGCGTATCGGAAAGCATGTTCAAAGTCACCCACATGATCATGAACTACGCCCCGATCGGCGTGTTCGCATTGATCGCGGTGACCGTGGCCAACTTCGGTTTCGCCTCTCTGCTGCCGCTGGCCAAACTGGTCGTCCTGGTTTACTTCGCCGTCGCCTTCTTCGCCTTTGTGGTGCTGGGCCTGATCGCTCGCCTGTTCGGTTTCTCGGTGATCAAGCTGATGCGCATCTTCAAGGATGAGCTGGTACTGGCCTACTCCACCGCCAGTTCCGAAACCGTGCTGCCGCGCGTGATCGAGAAGATGGAAGCCTACGGCGCGCCGAAAGCCATTTGCAGTTTCGTGGTGCCGACCGGCTACTCGTTCAACCTCGACGGTTCGACCCTGTACCAAAGTATCGCGGCGATCTTCATTGCCCAGCTCTACGGCATCGACCTGTCAATCAGCCAACAGTTGCTGCTGGTGCTGACACTGATGGTCACCTCCAAAGGCATCGCCGGCGTACCGGGCGTGTCCTTCGTGGTGCTGCTGGCCACCTTGGGCAGCGTCGGTATTCCGCTGGAAGGCCTGGCGTTCATCGCCGGTGTCGACCGCATCATGGACATGGCCCGTACCGCACTGAACGTGATCGGCAACGCCCTCGCCGTGCTCGTCATCGCACGTTGGGAAGGCATGTACGACGACGCCAAGGGCCAGCGCTACTGGAACTCCCTGCCGCACTGGCGCAGCAAGGAAAAGCTGCCGGTTGGCGAAATTTCCAGCAACTGATGCAAAACCTGTGGGAGCGGGCTTGCTCGCGAAAGCGGTGGATCAGTCAACAAAGATGTTGAATGTTCCGGCCTCTTCGCGAGCAAGCCCGCTCCCACATTGGTCTTTTGCTAGCGGTACTAAACAAACCCCGGAGAAATCCGGGGTTTGTCGTTTCTGTCTACCCCGCTATCATTCGCCGCATCTTCCGGGGGATTTGACTGATGCTTAATGGCCTGTGGCTTGGCTTCTTCATCGTGGCTGCCGTTTCGGCACTAGCGCAATGGCTGATCGGCGGTAACGCCGGGATCTTCGCGGCGATGGTGGAAAGCATTTTCGCCATGGCCAAATTGTCGGTCGAGGTCATGGTCCTGTTGTTCGGCACCCTCACTCTCTGGCTGGGCTTTCTGCGAATTGCCGAGAAGGCCGGGATCGTCGAATGGCTGGCCAAGGCGCTGGGCCCGCTATTCCTGCGCCTGATGCCGGAAGTGCCGGCCGGTCACCCGGCCATTGGCCTGATCACGCTGAACTTCGCCGCCAACGGCCTGGGGCTGGACAACGCCGCCACGCCGATCGGCCTCAAAGCCATGAAGGCGCTGCAAGAGCTCAACCCCAGCGACACCATCGCCAGCAACGCGCAGATCCTCTTCCTGGTACTCAACGCCTCGTCCCTGACGCTGCTGCCGGTGACCATCTTCATGTACCGCGCCCAGCAAGGTGCGCCCGATCCGACCCTGGTGTTCCTGCCGATCCTGCTGGCCACCAGTTGTTCGACCCTGGTGGGCTTGTTGTCGGTGGCGTTCATGCAGCGTCTGCGCCTGTGGGATCCGGTGGTGCTCGCCTACTTCATTCCCGGTGCCTTGGCCCTCGGTGCGTTCATGGCGCTGCTGGCGACGCTCTCGGCGACCGCTCTGGCGAGCCTGTCATCGATCCTCGGCAACGTGACGCTGTTCGGGCTGATCATGCTGTTTCTGGTGATCGGCGCATTACGCAAAGTGAAGGTCTACGAGGCGTTCATCGAAGGCGCCAAAGAAGGCTTCGACGTGGCCAAGAACCTGCTGCCGTATCTGGTGGCGATGCTCTGTGCCGTGGGCGTGCTGCGAGCATCCGGGGCACTGGATTTCGGTCTGGACGGGATCCGTCATCTGGTGGAGTGGGCCGGTTGGGACACCCGCTTTGTCGACGCGCTGCCGACGGCCATGGTCAAACCCTTCTCCGGCAGCGCCGCACGGGCAATGCTGATCGAAACCATGAAAACCTCTGGAGTCGACAGCTTCCCGGCGCTGGTGGCGGCGACGATTCAGGGCAGTACTGAAACAACCTTTTATGTACTGGCGGTGTACTTCGGCGCGGTGGGCATTCAGCGTGCACGACATGCCGTGGGGTGTGCGTTGCTGGCGGAGTTGGCGGGGGTGCTTGGCGCGATCGGGGTGTGCTACTGGTTCTTTGGTTAAACCAAAGAACCCTGTGGGAGCGAGCCTGCTCGCGATGGCGGTTTAACAGCCAACAGAATTGTTGAATGTGCCGACCTCATCGCGAGCAGGCTCGCTCCCACACTGATGTGTGTGTAGGTCTTCAAGGCCTCAGCGGCGGCGCAACATTCTGACCTTGCTCCACCGTCCAGGCCACTACCTGCGCCGTCAACTGGTCGCTGGCCAAACCAAAACCGGTCACCACCGCCGGCACCTTCACATCGCTCAACGGCTGACGCACTTCAAAGCGTCGGCTGGCGAGGATTCGCTGGTCATACCCACGCACCAACAACGCATCCAGGCGCACGACCACGCTCGCAGCCGTACCTTGGTACTCGGTCTGGAACGCTTGCAGGTTGCCGCCCAGTTCCAGGTCTGCCTGGAAATTACTGTCATCGGTGCTGAGCAACGGCACGCGACCGTCACGCTGGAAACCATCGAGCAGACGATTGCGCAACAGCACCGGTGCCGGATCGCTCCAGCGTGAAGCCTTGTAGCTGCTGATCAGATCACCCTGAGGGATTACGGCGATTTTCGGGTTGTTCAAGGCTTCGCTGGTTTGAGGCTTGGCCAGCCGCAACGACCAGCGCTGCGGCGTGCCGTGTTGGGCCGACGCGTCGCGCTGTGCCGACGGCAGTCGATAGACATCGGACGGCTCGGTCTTGGGGAAAATCGAACAGGAAGCGATCAACGCAAAACCGGCGAGGAGGGCGAGATGAGCCAGTTTCATGGCGTGAACTCCTTGTTTTTGTCGCTGCCCAGCAGGTAACCGCTGGGGTTGGCCTCAAGCCGCTGGGAAATGGTCCGCAACGAACTCAAGGTATCGCGCAGCTCACGCACCGCCGGCGCCAGGCCATTGAGGCCCTGCATGCCGCTGTTGAGGGAATCCTGATTGGCGGAGAGCAACGTGTTGATGGTCGCGCTGCTTTGTTCCAGGGACTTCATGGCTTGCTCGGCACTGCCGAACATCTGCTTGCCCTGATCGTTGAGCAGGCCGTTGGCGTTGCGCATCAACGCGGTGGTCTGTTCCAGGGTGGCGCTGGCCTGCTTGCCAACCGAAGCCAGTTGCTGCATCGCCTGACGAATATCGCCGCGCTGATCGGCAATGGTGCCGGTGGTTTGCTCCAGGTGCTCCAGGGTGCTGCTGATACGCCCGACGTTCTCCGAGGAAAACAACTGATTGGCGTTGTGCATCAACACGTTCACGCCCGCCATCAGATCGTTGCTGTCATTCATCAACCGGGCAATGGGCGAGGGCGATGCAACGATTGTCGGCAAATTGCCGTCCTTGCCCTTGAGCGTCGGACTTTGTGGCGTGCCGCCGCTGAGCTGGATGATCGAGGTCCCGGTGATCCCGGTCAGCGCCAGCTTGGCCTGAGTGTCTTCTTTGATCGGAGTGTCTCCGCCCAGGCGAATCCGCGCCAACACCCGGCGCGGATCGTTCGGGTCCAGGCGTAGCATCACCACGTCGCCGACCTTTATCCCGCTGTACTGCACGGCGCTGCCCTTGGACAGGCCGCTGACCGCCTCGTTGAAGACGATTTCGTAATCCTTGAATTCGGTATCGACGCTGGATTTGGCCAGCCACAGACCGAAGAGCAGGGCGCCTGCCACCACTATGACGGTGAACAGGCCAATCAATACGTGATGGGCTCGGGTTTCCATGTCAGACCTCATTGAGCTGGTTAGCGGCCGTCAGCGCCGCGCGGCCGCGAGGGCCATGGAAGTATTCGTGAATCCACGCATCATCGGTTTCCGATACCTTGTCGATGGCGTCCGCCACCAGCACTTTCTTCTGCGCCAGCACTGCCACCCGGTCGGTGATGGTGTAGAGCGTGTCGAGGTCGTGGGTCACCAGAAACACGCTCAGGCCCAAGGCATCGCGCAGAGTCAGGATCAGTTGATCGAAGCCTGCGGCGCCAATCGGGTCTAGACCGGCGGTGGGCTCGTCGAGGAACAGGATGTCCGGGTCCAGCGCCAGCGCTCGGGCCAGGGCCGCGCGCTTGATCATGCCGCCGGACAGTGAAGCAGGGTATTTGTCGGCCGCCGACAACGGCAGCCCGGCCAACGCCATTTTCACTGCCGCCAGGTGCTCGGCGTCGGCACGGCTCAGGCCGGCGTGTTCAATCAGGGGCAGGGCGACGTTCTCGGTCACGGTGAGCGAAGAGAACAAGGCGCCTTTCTGGAACAACACACCGAACCGCCGTTCAACCAGCGAGCGCTCGTGTTCCGACAGGCTCGGCAAGTTCTTGCCGAAGACCTTCACCAGCCCTTCGCTGGGCTGACGCAGGCCGACAATGCTGCGCAGCAGCACCGATTTGCCGCTGCCAGAACCGCCGACCACCGCCAGAATCTCGCCCTTGTACAAGTCCAGGTCGAGGTTCTCGTGCACGCTCTGGCGGCCGAAGCGATTGCACAGCCCACGGACTTCGATCACCGCCTCTGAAGGCGCTCGGGGTAAACGACTCACCAGTCCATCTCCATGAAAAACAACGCAGCCACGGCGTCGAGCACGATCACCACGAAAATCGACTGCACCACACTGGACGTGGTGTGCGCGCCGACGGACTCGGCGCTGCCGCTAACCTTGAAGCCCTCGAGGCAGCCGATGGCGGCAATCAGGAACGCAAAAATCGGCGCTTTGACGATCCCCACCAGAAAGTGCTGAACACCGATGTCCGATTGCAGCAGTGACAGAAACATCGCCGGCGAGATATCCAGCGACAGCGCGCAGACCACGCCACCGCCGACAATCCCTGACACCATCGCCAGAAAGGTCAACATCGGCAGCGCCACCAGCAACGCCAGGACGCGGGGTACTACCAGCAACTCCATCGGGTCGAGGCCAAGGGTGCGGATCGCGTCAATCTCTTCGTTGGCCTTCATCGAACCGATCTGCGCGGTGAACGCGCTGGCGGTGCGGCCGGCCATCAAGATGGCCGTGAGCAACACGCCGAACTCCCGCAGAAAAGAGAACGCCACCAGGTCCACGGTGAAAATACTCGCACCGAAACTCGCCAGCACCGTCGCCCCGAGAAACGCCACCACAGCCCCCACCAAAAACGTCAGCAAGGCGACGATGGGCGCGGCGTCGAGGCCGGTCTGTTCAATGTGAGCGACCATCGGTGTGAGACGCCAGCGTTTGGGCCGAAACAACCCGCGAGCGATGGTTTCCAGGATCAGGCCGACGAAACCCAACAGTTGCAACGTGTCCTGCCAGACCGCGTCGACCGCACGGCCAATACGGGTCAGCAGTTGAATGCCGACGCTGATTTCCGGTTCTTTGATCGGCACGCAGAAATCGGTCAGCGAGCAGTACACCGTCTGCAACAAGGCGCGATCCGCGGAGGAAAGGGTGCAATCGGGGTGTTCGGCAGATTTGCCCAGACGCTCGGCCCCCAGCAGCTCCACCAACAATGACGCACCCGCCGTATCGAGCGCGCCGAGGCCATTGAGATCGATGTGGGTGTTGTTGTCGTATTGGCCACGGAGCTTTTCACTCAGGCGGCTGAGATCGGCGTAATGGGCGAGCGTCCAGTCACCCGTGACCCGCAACAGGGCAGGGCTGTGCGAGGTGTCCAGTCGGGCACTGCCAGGCATTGTGCTGCTAGTCATAAGCTCCGTGCTTGTTCGGCTATTACGCAGATCTGACTAATAGCACGAACCGCGTTACTTTTCTTTGATGGGTGTGCTGTCCATGACTTTGAAGCGCAACACGCCAATCAACTGACCGTCTTCAGTCAGCACCCGAACCTGCCATTTACCTGCGGGGTTGCCGGGGAAGTTCTGCTTGTGGGTCCAGGCGCGGTAGCCTTCCTTGCGCCCGCCGTGGATGTCCAGGGGAATACGGTCGACTTCTTTACCGTTGAATATCCAGACGTGATAAATCCGCTCGGCCAGACCCCGCGGAGCGTTGATCGCGGTGTACGCGTACAGCCCACCTCCGCGAATCTGTTCGGCGCTGACTTCCTCCAGGCTCTTGCCGGGGGTGCGGTCCTGCATTTGGGTGCTGATCGCCACATCGGTCATCCACAGCGTCGCCGGTGGAACCCAGGAGCGCAGCACCCAACCAGCGGCGCCGATGCCGACGGTGATGCTGAGGATCGCCAGCGCATTGCGCACAGTGCGAATCGGGAAGATCGAGGCCAGGCTCGGGAACGACAGCAACATGGCAATGCCCAGCGCCAGCTTGAAGCTCTGGGCGGTGGTCAGGTGCAAAATGACGGGCAGGGCGGTCAACAGGGCCGCAAACAGGGTCAGGGTGTGCAGTGCCAGGAACGCCCAGCGGCGCGGTGCCAGCCATTTGTAGTAGAGCGGGTCGATGATCGAAATCAGCGCCGCCATGCTCAGTAATCCAGTGAAGAACAACTGGCCGCTGTTCCAGGTGGTGGTGATTAAAAAGAACGGCAGGACGAAGAACAGGCTTTCCTGATGGATCATCTGCGTTGCGTAACGCAGCAGTGGCTGGGGTATTTCGCGCTTGAAGACCCTGGCGAACAGCTTGGTGAGGCTGTTTTCCAGCATCAACCAGACCCAGCTGATCAGCATGATGGTGGTGATCCACGTCGCCAGACCTTGTTGGCGATCCACCAGCATGAAGCTGCCGACCCCTGAAATGAAGCCGCCGAGCGCAATGACCCCGGGATAGCGCTTCATCAACTCCAGGAGGCGCTGTACGTACAGGGTCAGGTTCGGCATTCGGCGATTCACAATAGTCGTGGGAAAAATCCTCGACAGGGTACCGCCCGAGGGGCCCTGTGGCGAGGGGGCTTGCCCCCGTTGGGCTGCGAAGCGGCCCCGAAAAAAGCCTCCCCCGGTTTACGAGGCACGCCGCATCAACGATATTACGACTGCTGCGCAGCCGAACGGGGGCAAGCCCCCTCGCCACAAAGCTCCCTCGCCACAGGGATTGGCTATCGTCTGCGATGGACGCGCCAAGCCAATAACCCGAGCACCATCAGTCCAAATCCCCCGACAATCGCCCACATCACCTGGTCATAACTCATCAGCGGCTTCTCGATCCGCAGATACCCCGGCTGCAGCAGCAACTCGCGCATTGCCTTGTTCGCCTCGGTCAGTGTCACGTCTTGCAGCGCCTTGGCCGGGTTGACGAAATGGCCGTCCTCGTAGTCGCCAAGAGCGCTCCAGTAATAGTCCGCCAGGGCGCTGTTGCCTTGCACGGCCCAGGCCTGGCGAGCGATGGCGGCTTGCTTGAGACGGGCGAAGGTGGCGGCGTCGAGGCCGTTCTTGAGCAGATCGGCTTTAAGCTCATCCAGCACCTGTTCCGCTGCCAGCACGTCGCCGCGATCAAGGTCGGCGTTCAGGCTCATGAAACCCACCCCGCCAAACACCTCGCGCTCGGCCGAAGGCCCGTAAGACAATCCATGAACCAGGCGCAACTGGCGATAGAGCGCCCAATCCAGATAGTCCTTGAGCAGGTCGAAGGTTTCGTCGTGCTGGTCTTCCAGCACCGGTTCCGGCACCAGCCAATGCAATTTGGCACCGCCACCGACGAAACCGTTACTCAAATTGCGCTCATGGGCCGCGCTGGCCTGAATGTCTGGCAGCGGCAGGTGAGTGCTAGGCTCAACCGCTTCGAGTGCGCCATAGGCCCGTTCCAGATAGGCCGGCAGGAGGCGGTCCAGGTCGCCGACCACGATCAGGGTCATATTGTTGGGCGCATACCAGGCCTGGCGCACCTTCTCCAGTTGCTCGCGGGTCAGGTGATCGACTTGCGCGCGCTCGGGGCATTTGAGGCCCAGTTCCACCGCCAACTGATTACTGGCGGTGTGCCCCAGATCCTGGCGATCCAGCCAACGTTGCAGGTGTGAGTAATGACCTCCGTCTTCGCGCTCGACCACTTGCTTGGCGACGTTGATCGCATTGTCGTCGATACGGGTCTGGGTCAGCAGCGCCAACAACAGGTCGAGGACCTTGCGCTGGTTTTTCGCCGGGGCTTCGATGACGAAGGTCGTGTCGGCATTGCTGGTGTAGGCATTCCATTCACCGCCCAGGGCCTGCATGCGTTCTTCCAGGCCGCCTTCGCCGGTGGCGTCGATGCCGCTGAACAGCAAATGTTCGAGCAGATGCGGCAGTTCCTTGTCGGCACAGCTGAAATCATCCCGGCCCACGCCAACCACCAACCGGATTGCCACATGCCCGCGCTCGGTGCCCGGTTTGAGGACCAATTGCAGGCCGTTGCGCAACGTGTAGCCCTCGACCTGAAAGCGATCCAGGGCAAATGAAGGCAGTGAGCCGAGCAGCAGACAAGCGAACAGCAGACAACGCATAACGAATTTCCGTACGACCCGCGTAAGTTCAACAGACTTCAGGCAACTGTGGACGTTCAGGGTGAATGAGTGATGTCAGTCAAATCGTCGACCGCCAGAGCGCCAGTATCCGAAGTACCCAACACTGCATAGGCGCTGCTGCAGAACAACGAATTCAAGCGTCTCATGTCAGCAATCAGTTCCAGGTGCAGCGAACTGGTCTCGATACTTTGTACGATCTTACGGTTTAAACGGCTGACATGAGCGTGGGCCAGACGGCGCTCCTGTGCGCGAAAGCGACGTTTCTCACGCAGTAACTGGCGAGCACTTTCCGGGTCGGCACTGAGAAATACCGACAACCCCAGACGCAGGTTGGCAATCAGCTGACTGTGCAGCCCCGCCAACTCCTCCAGGCCCACCTCGGAAAAAGACCGGCGTTGCGAGGTTTTCTGCTGCTGAACCTTGCGCAGCATACGTTCGATCAGGTCGCTGGAGAGTTTCAGATTGATCGCCAGCTCGATGGTTTCCGCCCAGCGCCGGCTGTCCTGCTCGCTGAGGTCTTCGCGGGGCATTTGTGCCAGATAGAGTTTGATGGCGCTGTAGAGCGCTTCGACATCATCGGTCAGGCGACGAATTTCCTGGGTGACGGCGGTCTGCTTGCCGCGCAGCACGGCGAGCATGGCTTCGAGCATGCTGTCGACCAGATCGCCGATGCGCAGGGTTTCTCGGGCAGCATTGGCCAGCGCCAGACTCGGGGTGACCAAGGCGGTCGGGTCGAGATGCCGTGGTTTGGCCGTGCCATTGATGTCTGGCCGCTCTGGCAGCAACCACGCACAGAGCTTGGCCATCGGCCCGACGCTGGGCAACAGGATCAGGCAACGCACGGTGTTGTAGAGCAGGTGGAAGCCGATGACCATTTCCTGAGGGCTGAAGTCGAGGCTGTCGATCCAGTGCACCAACGGGTCGAGCACCGGAATGATCAGTAGCAGGCCGATCAGTTTGTACAAGAGGCTGCCGAGCGCCACCTGACGGCCGGCCGCGTTCTGCATGCTGGTGCTGAGGAAGGCGAGAATGCCACTGCCGATGTTGGCGCCGATCACCAGGCCGATGGCCACTGGCAGGCTGATCACGCTGGCACCGGCGAGGGTCGCGGTCAGCAAAACGGCGGCCAGGCTGGAGTAGGAAATCATCGCAAACAGCGCGCCGACCAAGGCATCGAGCAGAATATCGCCGGTCAGGGAGGCGAAGATGACCTTCACCCCTTGCGCCTGAGTGATCGGCGCGGCGGCCTCGACGATCAGTTGCAGCGCCAGAATGATCAGCCCCAGACCGATGCCGACCCGGCCCATCTGTCCGACCCGGGTTTGCTTGCGCGACAGAAAGAAAATCACCCCGAGGAAAATCAGCAGCGGCGACAGCCACGACAAGTCAAGAGTCAGTACCCGCGCCATCAGCGCGGTACCCACGTCGGCACCGAGCATGGTCGCCAAAGCCGGAGTCAGCGCCATCAGGCCCTGACCGACAAACGAGGTCACGAGCATGGCGGTGGCATTGCTGCTCTGGACCATGGCGGTCACCATGATCCCGGCGACAAACGCCAGCCAGCGCCTGGACATGTTATGGGCGATCACGTGGCGCAAGTTGGAGCCATAAACCCGCAGGATGCCGGTTCGAACGATGTGCGTGCCCCAGATCAAAAGGGCCACGGCCGATAACAAATTGAGCAGGGTGAGCATGCAGGCCCCCTGTGGTGGTAGCGCCCCAGTGGGGCAAGTCGACGGTGCCGCGCGTTTTTCTACGTTCTTTACATAAGCTGTAGTTGGCTAACGGTCTGGGCGCCAGCATCGCATAGCTAAAGAGGCGATTGAAACAAAACTGTCATGAAAACAGTTTGCTTCAGAAACGAACAAAGGGCCGTAGGCCCTTTGTTCTTGTGGCGAGGGAGCTTGCTCCCGCTCGGTTGCGAAGCAGCCGCATTACAGGCCTCCGCGGTTTTATTGAGTAATCGCAGTGACTGGTTTCAGGGCCGCTTCGCGGCCCAGCGGGAGCAAGCTCCCTCGCCACAGAGACCCCATTGGGACCGGTTACTGCCCCGGAACATCCTTGCGCAGTTTCACTGGCTCCTGCTGCTTCCTCTTTTTCATCATCGCGGTGCGCATCTTGATGTTGATCGCTTCCACCGCCAACGAGAACGCCATGGCGAAGTAGACGTAGCCTTTTGGCAAGTGCACATCGAGCGATTCGGCAATCAGCACGGTACCGACCAGCAACAGGAACGACAACGCCAGCATCTTCAGCGACGGGTGCTTGTCGATGAACTCGCTGATGGTGCCAGAAGCCCACATCATCACCAGTACTGCAACGACAATCGCCGCGACCATGACCGGTACGTGGGACACCATGCCCACCGCGGTGATCACCGAGTCCAGCGAGAACACGATGTCGATGATCGCGATCTGGATGATGGTGTACAGGAAATTGCCGCCCTTGCCCGAAGGCTCGTCGCCGACTTCATCTTCACCTTCCAGCGCGTGGTACATCTCTTGCGAGCTCTTCCACAGCAGGAACAGACCACCGAAGAACAGGATCAGGTCACGCCCGGAAATACCCTGGCCGAACACTTCGAACAGGTCGGCGGTGAGGCGCATGACCCAGGTGATCGACAGCAGCAACAGGATCCGCGTGATCATGGCCAACGCCAGGCCGAAAATCCGGGTGCGCGCCTGCATGTGCTTGGGCATGCGGCTGACCAGGATCGAGATCATGATGATGTTGTCGATGCCCAGGACGATCTCCAGGGCAGTCAGGGTGAAGAAGGCAACCCAGATTTCAGGGTTGGTCAGCCATTCCATGTGTATTCCTTTGAGCGAGTGTTTAAACCACAAAGGGCCCAGGCTTCAAACAACAAAGCCTGGACCCGTCATGGTGAGTCTTGGGCTTATAGAGTGCTGAACAGCGGGAAAATCCCCATCAGCAATGCAGCGACCAGTATGCACAGGCAAACCAGCACTGCCCACTTCAAGGTGAACCGCTGATGATCACCGAACTCGATACCGGCCAGGGCCACCAACAGGTAAGTCGATGGTACCAGCGGGCTCAGCAAGTGGACGGGCTGACCGACGATCGAGGCACGTGCCATTTCCACCGCGGTTATACCGTAATGACTGGCGGCTTCGGCAAGTACCGGTAACACGCCATAATAAAATGCATCGTTCGACATGAAGAACGTGAACGGCATGCTTACCAGCGCGGTAATCACAGCCAGGTACGGGCCGAGGAAATCGGGGATAACCGCCAGCAGGCTTTTCGACATGGCATCGACCATGCCGGTGCCCGACAGGATACCGGTGAAGATACCCGCGGCAAAGATCAACCCGACCACCGCCAGCACGCTACCGGCGTGGGCCGCAACGCGATCCTTCTGCATTTGCAGGCAAGGGTAGTTGACGATCATCGCGATACTGAACGCCACCATGAACAGCACTGGCAGCGGCAACAGGCCGGCGACCAGCGTGCACATCAGCCCCAGGGTCAAGGCGCCGTTGAACCAGATCAGCTTTGGACGACGGGCATCCGGGAACTGCGAAACGCTGATTTCGCTGTGATCGACTTCATCACCGACCAGGTGCAGTTCACCCAGACGCGCACGCTCGCGTTTACCGTAGAAGTAGGCAATCGCCAGGATAGCCACCACGCCGGCCAGCATTGCTGGAATCATTGGCACAAAGATGTCGGACGGATCGACATGCAGCGCACTGGCCGCACGAGCCGTCGGGCCGCCCCAAGGGGTCATGTTCATCACGCCGCCGGCGAGGATGATCAGACCGGCCATGATCCGCGGGCTCATGCCGATGCGGCTGTAGAGCGGCAGCATGGCGGCTACGCAGATCATGTAAGTGGTCGCGCCGTCACCGTCCATGGACACGATCAGCGCCAGTACGGCGGTACCGACCGAAACTTTCAGCGGGTCGCCCTTGACCAGTTTGAGGATCTTGCGCACGGCCGGGTCGAACAGACCGGAGTCGATCATCAGGGCGAAGTAGAGAATGGCGAACATCAGCATCACGCCGGTCGGCGCGAGCTTGGTGATGCCTTCAAGCATCATCGGACCGATCTTCGGCGAGAAACCGCCAAACAGGGCGAAGATAATCGGGATGATGATCAGAGCGATCAGCGCGGACAGGCGCTTGGTCATGATCAGGAACATGAACGTGATGACCATGGCGAAGCCAAGGAAAGTCAGCATAGGAATACTCCAGGCGTAGCGCGGCTAGGGAATGGCGAACCGGATGGGGTCAGCGCAGAACGGGAAGCACGAGACGTACGGGCGGAGTGACAGCGAAGAGGCGGGTAGTAGCGGACATCAGAATCACCATTGTTGTTGTTTAATGGACCGGGCGGGCGATAAAACACTCGCATTGGCCAACCGGTCTGTTGCCGGCAGTGAGGGCGATCCTAATCGGGGAAGCTTTCAGCCAGCTTTCGCGAGTGAAAGCATTGACCGAATGTACGACCGGTCGTCGGCCGGGTTGAGAGTCCGTAAACACGGGTCAGGAGCAAAAGACATGGGCAAACTTCACACCGGCGGCTGCCACTGCGGACAAATGCGCTATCAATTCAGCGGGCCATTGCACGATATCGCGCACTGCCATTGCTCAATTTGCCGGCGGGTCAGCGGTGGAATCGTGACCACCTGGATCACCGTGCCCGCCTCAGCATTTGAATGGATGGCGGGTACGCCGTCCCGGTATGAGTCTTCGTCCACCTGCGTGCGGTATTTCTGCCGCAATTGTGGGGCACAACTGGCGTTGGTGACGAAGCTCAGCCCCGAGAGCATCGACGTGACCATCGCCACCCTTGACCATCCCGAACAAGCCCCGGCCGAGCGGCATATCTGGACCGACAGCCGTTTGCCGTGGCTGCATCTGGACGAGCACTTGCCCGGTGAGGCCCAAGAACAACTCTGATTAGAAAATAGACAAGTTCAGCGGCCGGATCGCGCCCATCCAGATCGCATGTTCGGTGTGGTCGAGCAGATCGTCGCCCGTGTCCGGGTGCAGGAACACCACCAAACCCTTACGGTTGAGCGCCAGCCACGGCAACACCTCGCCAATGTATTGCGGCTCGAAAGCCAATTGGCAGCTCCAGTCCGGGTGCGGGCCGACCGGGCGCTCGTGCACGCGCCCCATCTTCAGTGGAAACAATTGCGCTGCCTGCTCACACAAGGCCCGAGCCTGTGGCAGGGTGCTGGCATCGAAGTAGACATGGGCGTGGTAACCCTTGATCTGTTGCATCTCAACCCCCCTCTAAAACTACTTGTCGAACCCACCCCGCTTCCCGCAGGTCACACGCTATATAGGCAGCAAGTACGGAGCACATCCATGAAAAATGCCGAAACCCCAGTGGTGAAGGTGGTGCTTTATGGTGCCATGAGTAGCCTGGGCAGTGCGCTGATGGCTGAAATGCTGCGGCGCCAGCATGAAGTGATCGCGATTCTCGATGACCTGAACGCGCTCGCGCCGCGCCCGGGTTTGCGTACCAAGACCGGCGATCTGTTCGATGCCAAGCGGGTCAAGCAGAGCGTGGCCGGCTGTTCGGCGGTGATCTGCCTGCTCGATGCGCCAGGGTTGCCGATGAACAGTGAACACATCGAAAAATCCATCGTGCCCGGCCCGGTCGAGGAGGTGCTGGCGGTGGATGCACTGATCGACGGCATGCAGGCCGCAGGCATTGCCCGGCTGTTTGTGGTGGGCGATTTCGAGGTGCTGGACGACCCGGAAATCGAAGACCCGTTGCAACGCCACGCCGCCGAAGAAATCCGCGAGTCTCTGCAGAGCAGCTCTTTGCACTGGACCTTGGTGAATGCACCACGGCGCGTGCCCGGGCTGACCATCGAGCATTTCAGCCACGTCAGCAGTAGCCTGGAACCTGGTCTGGCCGCAGCGCTGGAACGGCTGAACAGGGTAGCCGTAGGGATTGCCGATGAGCTACACCTGAACCTGCATGTGGGTGAGTATGTGAGTTTTGTTGGGACTTCGGAATAGTAAAAGACCGCAGCCTTCGGCAGCGCCCACAGGCGCGTAGGAGCTGCCGAAGGCTGCGATCTTTTCGCACTCACACCGCAATCGAAGGTAAAGGAAGACCATTGAGCGATTGCGCACTGCAGGCCTGTTCCGCCATCAACCAATCCACAAACAGCTGAATCAACGCCCCACGTCGTTTGCGCTGGGGCAGGACCACGTAATACCCCAGCCTGGAAATCACCGTGTCGGCAATCGGGCGACACAACAGACCTTGCGCCAGCAAGTTATCCACAAGGTGCCGCCAACCGATCGCAACGCCCTGGCCGCCAATCGCCGCCTGAATCAGCAAGGTGTAATTGTCGAAGCGCAGTTGCCCCGGAGCCGGGGCCGATGTGATCCCCAGCTCGCGAAACACGCCGCTCCAGTCGAACCAGTTACTGCTGTGTTCGCCTCGCAGGTGCAACAACGGAAACTCCAGCAATGACTGGGCCGGCAAGGGCAGGGCACGGTCCTTCAATAGCAGCGGGCTGCACACCGGAAACACCTCTTCGCTGAACAGCCAGTGGCTCTCACCCTGCTTGAACCGGCCATCGCCGAACAGCACCGCCACATCAATATCGGTACGCAGCATGTTGTGGCTGCGTTCGCTGGTAACCAGGCTGACGTCCACTTGAGGGTTGGCGGTATGGAAGCGGTGCAGACGCGGCATCAGCCAGTACGCGGCGAAGGCAAAGTCAGTGGCCACTTGCAACACTTCGTGCTGTTGCTGTGCGCTGATTGCGCTCAATCCTGCTTCGATATTCTGCAAACCGAGCTGAACTTGCTCGAACAGAATGGTGCCGGCCTCAGTCAGCTCAATACCGCGATAGATACGATCGAACAACCGTGTAGCGAGCTGTTCTTCCAATCGCTTGATCTGCTGACTGATGGCCGGTTGCGTGGTGCCGAGCTCCACCGCGGCGGCGGTGAAGCTGCGCTGCCGGGCTGCGGCTTCAAAGGCACGCAGCAGGTCCAGGGACAAATCACCGAGGGCGTCATACATAAGCTGTGCTTATCCTAGTCATTGCCTGGCATGGGCTTTACCACAAAGATTATGGACTCCATGCTCGATCACAGCACTCTCGCATAAATATCCACTATGGAATGCCGCGATCACATGAAGCGCAAAAATATTCTTTTCATCATGGCCGATCAAATGGCCGCGCCAATGTTGCCGTTCTACGGCCCTTCGCCGATCAAACTGCCGAATCTCAGCCGCCTCGCCGCCGAAGGCGTGGTGTTCGACGCCGCTTATTGCAATAGCCCTCTTTGCGCGCCGTCGCGTTTTACTCTGGTCAGTGGTCAGCTGCCGAGCAAGATCGGCGCCTACGATAACGCGGCCGACTTCCCCGCCGATGTTCCGACCTATGCCCACTACCTGCGGCGCCTTGGTTATCGCACCGCACTGTCGGGCAAGATGCATTTCTGCGGCCCGGACCAGTTGCACGGCTACGAAGAACGCCTGACCAGCGACATCTACCCGGCCGATTACGGTTGGTCGGTGAACTGGGATGAGCCGGATGTGCGTCCAACTTGGTATCACAACATGTCGTCGGTCCTGCAAGCCGGGCCGTGCGTGCGCACCAATCAGCTGGATTTCGACGAAGAGGTTGTATTCAAGGCCCAGCAATACCTGTTCGACCACATCCGCGAGGAGGGCGATCAGCCGTTTTGTCTGACCGTGTCGATGACTCACCCACACGATCCGTACACGATTCCCAAAGCTTTTTGGGATCTGTACGACGACGCCGACATCCCTTTACCGGAAACCCCGGCCCAAACCGGACTCGATCCTCACTCCCAGCGTTTGCTCAAGGTCTATGACCTGTGGGACAAGCCGCTGCCTGTGGATAAGATTCGCGACGCGCGCCGCGCCTACTTCGGTGCGTGCAGCTATATCGACAGCAACGTCGGCAAACTTCTGCAAACACTCGAGGAAACCGGGCTGATCGATGACACCATCATCGTATTCTCCGGTGACCACGGCGACATGCTCGGCGAGCGCGGCCTCTGGTACAAAATGCACTGGTACGAAATGGCTGCCCGTGTACCGCTGTTGATCAGTGCACCGGGGCAATTCGGGGCTGGGCGGGTCAGCGCAGCGGTGTCCACTGCCGACCTGCTGCCGACGTTTGTGGAAATGGCCGGCGGCTCACTGGAGCCTGGTCTGCCGTTGGACGGCCGCTCTCTGGTTTCGCATCTGCAAGGGCAGGGCGGTCACGACGAAGTGTTTGGTGAGTACATGGCCGAAGGCACCATCAGCCCGTTGATGATGATTCGCCGTGGCGCCTACAAATTCATCTACAGCGAAGACGACCCTTGCCTACTCTTCGATGTACATAACGACCCGAAGGAACAGGAAGAACTCAGCCAATCGCCGCAATATCGGCAGCTTTTCGATGAGTTTATCGCCGAAGCGCGCGCCAAATGGGATATCCCGTCGATCCACCAACAGGTGCTCGCCAGTCAGCGACGCCGGCGTTTCGTCGCCGACGCCCTGACCATCGGCAAGCTGAAGAGCTGGGATCACCAGCCTCTGGTGGACGCCAGTCAGCAGTACATGCGCAACCACATCGACCTCGACGATCTGGAACGTAAAGCACGTTATCCACAACCCTGCCAAAACCAATAACGTTAAGGGGAAGTCCATGCAAAGGTTATCCACAGTACTGACGGTCGGGCTTCTGGCTCTGGGCAGTGCCTCGGCCTACGCCGAGCAAAGCTGCGAGACGGTGAAAATGGCCGACCCTGGCTGGAGCGACATCGCTGCAACCAACGCCATCACCGGGTTTCTGCTGGACGGCATGGGCTACAAGGCCAAGGTCGACACGCTGGCGGTGCCAATCACCTTCGGCGGCCTGAAGGATGGCCAGGTGGACCTGTTTTTGGGTAACTGGATGCCGGCGCAGCAGGGCTTCTACGACAAGTTCGTGGCCAATGGCGACGTTACTCAACTGGCGAAGAACCTCGACGGCACCGAGTTCACGCTGGCGGTTCCGGATTACGTTTGGGACGCGGGTGTGCATAGCTTTAATGACTTGAACAAGTTCGCCGACAAGTTTGACAAGAAGATCTATGGCATCGGCTCAGGCGCCCCGGCGAACATTTCGCTGCAAGAGATCATCAAGAAGAACGATTTCGATATGGGTCAGTGGAAACTGATTGAGTCCAGTGAGCAGGCGATGCTGGCCGAAGTGTCTCGCGCCGTGAAGAAACAGAAGTTCGTGACCTTCCTCGGCTGGACACCCCACCCGATGAACGTGCAACTGAAAATGCATTACCTGAAGGGTGGCGAGAAGTACTTCGGCGACACCGGCAGCGTTTATACACTGACCCGCAAAGGTTATGCACAGGCCTGCCCGAATGTCGGCAAACTGCTCACCAACCTGAGTTTTACCCAGGAAATGGAGAACAGCATCATGGCCGAGGTGGTGAATAAAAAGATCAGCAATGCCGCGGCGGCCAAGGCGTGGATCAAGGCCAACCCGGCGGTGCTGGATAAGTGGCTGGACGGTGTGAAGACCGTTGACGGGAAGGATGCATTGCCGGCCGTGAAAGCGAAGCTGTAACTCCCTGCGCCGATCGTTCCCACGCTCCGCGTGGGAATGCATCCCGTGACGCTCCGCGTCACATTCAGAAGCGGACGCGGAGCGTCCATGGCGGCATTCCCACGCGGAGCGTGGGAACGATCAGCGATCGGTGTCTCGTCCTGCTACCCTTGCGCAAAACCCCGCCCGAGAGGACCCATGGCCTTCCCCAGCCGTCATTCACTCTTCCCCTTCCTGACCTGGTTGCCCCGGCAAACCCGCGCCAGCGTCGGTCGTGACCTGATCGTCGGCCTGAGCGGTGCGATTCTCGCGTTGCCACAATCCATTGCCTACGCCCTGATCGCCGGTCTTCCACCGGAATACGGGTTGTACGCCGCGATTATCCCGGTGCTGATCGCCTGCCTCTGGGGTTCGTCGTGGCATTTGATCTGCGGTCCTACGGCGGCCATTTCCATCGTCCTGTACGCCAGCGTCAGTCCTCTGGCCGTCCCCGCGTCGCAGGACTACGTCACGCTGATCCTGCTTCTGACACTCCTGGCGGGCATATTCCAGTGGCTCCTGGGTTTGCTGCGTTTCGGCGCCTTGGTGAATTTCGTCTCTCACTCGGTGGTGCTGGGCTTCACCCTCGGCGCAGCGGTGGTGATTGCCATTGGGCAACTGCCGAACTTGCTTGGGCTGGATGTGCCCAACCAGGCCACGGCGCTGAACAGCCTGCTGCTGTTGTTCAGTCATCTCAGTGAGGTGGACAAACCCTCGCTGGTACTGGGTCTGGCCACGGTCGGGGTGGGCATCGCGCTGAAACTGCTGGTGCCGCGCTGGCCGACGTTGTTGATCGCTCTGGCCTTGAGCGGATTGCTGGTGTGGCTGTGGCCAGCGATGTTCGGCCATGTGCAGTTGGTGAGCGCCTTTGTCGGACGGCTGCCGCCCTTCAGCCCGTTGCCGCTGGATCTGGATCTGGTGTTGCGCCTGCTGCCCAGCGCGGTGGCGGTCGGCATGCTCGGGCTGGTGACGAGCCTGTCGATTGCCCGCTCCTTGTCGGCGCGTTCGCAACAGTTGCTCGACGCCAATCAAGAAGTCCGCGCGCAGGGTTTTTCGAACATGGTCGGTGCGTTTTTTTCCGGGTCGCTGTCAGCCGGTTCCTTCACCCGCTCGGCCCTGAGCTATGACGCCGGTGCCTGCTCACCGTTGGCGGGGGTCTTTTCCGCGGTGTGGGTGGCCCTATTCGCTATCTTCGGTGCGGTATTGATCGCGCACATTCCGATCCCGGCCATGGCCGGCAGCATTTTGTTGATCGCTTGGGGATTGGTCGACCATCGCGGCATTCGCGCGTTGTTGCGGGTCAGCCGTGCCGAGTTTCTGGTCATGGCGCTGACCTGTGTCGCGACGCTGTTGCTGGAGTTGCAAACGGCGATCTACGCCGGAGTGCTGGCGTCGTTGTTCTTTTACCTCAAACGCACCTCGCAACCTCGGGTGCAGCATTGGCGTGAGGGCGACGAAGACATTCTGCGAGTCGGCGGTTCGATCTTTTTCGGCGCCAGCCATTACCTGCAAGTGCGTTTGCAACGGATGCACGGCGCGCGGGTAGTGATCGAGGCGCAGCAGATCAACTTCATCGACTATTCGGGCGTGGAAATGCTGCACCAGGAAGCGCGACGGCTGCTGCGCCAGGATCGCAGCCTGACCCTGCGGCGGGCACGACCGCAAGTGGTGGAGGAATTGAGAAAGCTCGAAGGCACGGAGAAATGCCCGATCCGCTTCGAGGATTGAAACACCCAACCCTGGAATAAACACCGCCCTGTGGCGAGGGGGCTTGCCCCCGTTGGGGTGCGAAGCGCCCGCAGATTTCAGGGTCGCTTCGCAACCCAACGGGAGCAAGCTCCCTCGCCACAGAGAACTAAGCGGCCAATTGCCGTCGGAGTTCGGCCAGCACTGGCGCTGTATCCGGGCGCACACCGCGCCACAGGAAGAAAGCTTCCGCCGCCTGCTCGGCCAACATTCCCAAGCCATCCATCGCCACCGCCGCGCCGTGCTCGCTGGCCCAGCGGCAGAAGGAGGTCGGGTCCTTGCCGTACATCATGTCGTAGCAAACCGTCTTGCCCGGCTCGATCAAGCTGCTGGCAATCGGCGGTACATCGCCTGACAGGCTCGCCGACGTAGCGTTGATGATCAGGTCCACCGGCTCCTGCAACCAATCGAAACCACTGGCCGATACCGGCCCCAGATCCGCGAACAATTCGGCCAGCAATTCGGCTTTTTCCACCGTGCGGTTGGCGATGATCACTGACGCCGGTTGCTCCGCCAGCAACGGCTCCAGCGCCCCGCGCACCGCACCGCCGGCCCCGAGCAGCAGAATGCGTTTGCCCTTGAGACTGAAACCGGCATTGACCGTCAGGTCCCGTACCAGCCCGGCGCCATCGGTGTTGTCGCCCAGCAGGCTGCCATCGGCCAGTTTGCTCAGGGTATTCACCGCGCCGGCCCGCTGCGCTCGCTTGGTCAAGCTGTTCGCCAAACGATAGGCGTCTTCCTTGAACGGCACCGTCACATTCGCCCCACGCCCTTCACGGAAAAATGCCTGGGCACAGCCGGAAAAATCATCGAGGGGCGCCAGCAAGGTGCTGTAGTCCAGTTTTTGCCCCGTCTGCTCGGCGAACAGACGGTGGATCAGCGGCGACTTGCTGTGGCCAATCGGATTACCGAATACGACGTAACGATCCATCTACATTCCTCAACCGTAGAAGCTGCCGAAGGCTGCGATCTTGACTGCAGCCCCGACGATGCAAAAACTCAAACCCTGGAATCAGGCCTTGGCCAACCAATCGCGGTCTTGCAGGAAGTACTCGGTCAGGCGCGCTTCTTCACTGCCCGGCTCGGCTTTCCAGTCGTAGGCCCAGCGCACTTGCGGTGGCAGCGACATCAGGATCGACTCGGTACGCCCGCCCGATTGCAGGCCGAACAGCGTGCCGCGGTCATAGACCAGGTTGAACTCGACGTAACGACCACGGCGAAACTCCTGGAATTCACGCTGTTTGGCCGTGAACGCATCGTTCTTGCGGCGCTGCACGATTGGCAGGTAAGCGTCGATAAACGCATCGCCGATGGCGCGCATGAAGGCGAAGCTGGTGTCGAAGTCCCACTCGTTCAAGTCATCGAAAAACAGGCCGCCGATGCCACGCGGCTCGTGGCGATGCTTGATGTGGAAGTAACTGTCGCACCAGGCTTTGTAGCGCGGGTAGACGTCTGGCCCGAACGGCGCGCAGGCCTGTTCGGCGACGCGGTGCCAGTGCACACAGTCCTCCTCATTACCGTAATAAGGGGTCAGGTCGAAGCCGCCACCGAACCACCAGACCGGCTCTTCACCTTCTTTTTCAGCGATGAAAAAGCGCACATTGGCGTGGGACGTCGGTACATGGGGATTGTGCGGGTGAATCACCAAAGACACGCCCAGGGCTTCGAAGCCTCGGCCGGCCAGTTCTGGCCGATGAGCGCTGGCGGAGGGTGGGAGTCCACTGCCAAAGACGTGGGAAAAGTTGACGCCGCCCTTTTCGATGACCGCACCGTTTTCGATCACCCGGGTGCGACCGCCACCGCCGGCAGGGCGGGTCCAGGCGTCTTCGACGAAATGCGCTCCGCCGTCTTCAGCTTCCAGGGCAGCGCAAATGCGGTCTTGCAGGTCGAGCAGGTAGGCTTTTACGGCCTCGGTGCGGGTAGTCATGGCATCACCTTGAATCGGGCAAAGCTACGCGGCGCTCATACAGGCCGGCGGCAAATTGCTGCGTAGGATAACACTGCACCTTGTGCCGTCGCAGTTGACGAAGGTCAAGCTTTAAGAGTCCGATAGGGCGCTTGGCGCTACAACTCTAGAAGCTAATACTTAAGGAAAGTGCAGATGGCAAAGCGTATCCAGTTCCGCGCCCATGGCGGTCCCGAAGTGCTTGAGCATGTCGATTACCAGCCCGCCGAACCCGGCCCGCTGCAGGTGCGCGTGACCAACAAGGCTATCGGCCTGAACTTCATTGACACCTATTACCGCGGTGGCCTCTATGCGCCACCCGCCTTGCCGTCAGGCCTGGGCGCTGAAGGCGCGGGCGTGGTCGAAGCAGTCGGCAGCGAAGTCACCCGCTTCAAAATTGGCAATCGCGTGGCGTACGGCAGTGGGCCATTGGGCGCTTATAGCGACGTTCATGTATTGCCGGAAGCCAATCTGGTGCATCTGCCAGATGCCATCAGCTTCGAACAAGCCGCCGGCGTGATGCTCAAAGGCCTGACCGTGCAGTACCTGCTGCGTCAGACATATGAACTCAAGGGTGGCGAAACCATCCTGTTTCACGCAGCGGCGGGGGGCGTCGGTTCCCTGGCCTGCCAATGGGCCAAGGCCTTGGGCGTGAAGCTGATTGGCACGGTCAGTTCAGCAGAGAAAGCCACCCTGGCGAAAGCCAATGGTGCCTGGGCGACCATCGATTACAGCCATGAAAACGTCGCACAACGCGTGCTGGAATTGACTGACGGTAAAAAAGTGCCGGTGGTGTACGACGGCGTAGGCAAAGATACCTGGCTGACGTCGCTCGACAGCGTCGCGCCTCGGGGGCTGGTGGTGAGTTTCGGTAATGCTTCGGGCGCAGTAGACGGAGTGAACCTGGGGATTCTCGCGGGGAAGGGTTCGCTGTACGTGACCCGGCCGACCCTGGCGACCTACGCCAACAACGCTGAAAACCTGCAAAGCATGGCCGATGAGCTGTTCGAGATGATCATCAGCGGGAAGCTTACGGTGGACATCAGCCAGCGGTATCCATTGGCTGAAGCGGCCAAAGCGCAGATCGAATTGTCGGCGCGGCGTACGACTGGCTCGACGATTCTATTGCCTTGACACCAGACTGTGGCGAGGGGGCTTGCCCCCGTTGGACTGCGTAGCAGTCCCCAACGTGATAATGCGGTCTGTCAGCTAGAACACAGCGCTCATTGGCGGGTGCTTCGCACCCGAACGGGGGCAAGCCCCCTCGCCACATTAATCCGGGCGCACCACGTGGCCGGTCGCCAGATCGCGAATCACGCTCGGATTCTTGCGCCCACCCAGATTGCCACCCAGCACCCAATCAACCTGCCCGCGGAAATACTGCTCCACGCGAATCCGCGTCCGCGCCGCCGGTCGTCCCTGAGGGTTGGCCGAGGTTGAAACCAACGGCCCGACCAACGCACACAAATCCCGCACCAATGGGTGATCGCTAACCCGCAACGCCACCGTTTCATGCACACCGGTAATCCACTGGGGCAACATATTCTGATGCGGCACCAGCCAGGTGTTCGGGCCCGGCCAAGTGCTGGCCATGCGGTCCATCCACAATTCAGGGAAGTCTTCGAAGAGGAAGTCGAACTGGCGAATATTGTCGGCCACCAGAATCAACCCTTTTTCCACCGACCGCCCCTTGATCGCCAGCAGACGATAGACCGCCTCTTCGTCCCATGGGTCGCAACCCAGGCCCCAGACCGCTTCGGTTGGGTAGGCAATCACCGCGCCTGCGCGAATGGCTCGTGCGGCTTGTTGCACACGCCAACTGTTGACCATGAAAGACTCTCCGGAATAAGACTCTGCGCAGTTTACCGATCTTGCTTATAAAACCTAGTTTACCCGCGCAAACCATCGGCCGCTTTCGCAGACCGCCCGGCCGTCCATTTCCAGTTCCGTCAGCGCTGCCAGCACTTTTGACAACGCCCAGCCACTGGTGACCGCCAAGGCTTCACTGGTGTGGGGCGCTGCATGGAGCAATATGAGCAGCGGGTGAGTTTCCGTCGGTGTTTCTGTGGATAACGGCAGCCGTTGCCAGCCGCGCAAGGCCTCAAGGATGTGTTCTATGGTTTCCACCAGCACCGCACCGTCGCGGATCAGTTGATGGCAACCCTTTGCCCCAGGGTGATGGATCGATCCTGGAATCGCATACACCTCACGCCCCTGTTCCGCCGCCAGCCTCGCGGTGATCAACGAACCACTGGCAACACTCGCCTCGACCACGAGCACGCCGAGGGACAAACCGCTGATGATTCGATTGCGCCGGGGGAAGTTGCTGGGGGAAGGGCCGGCGTCCAGCGGGAACTCCGAAAGGACCGCGCTTCCCGAGGCGATCATGGTATCCGCCAGTCGCCGATTTCGCTGTGGATAAAAATTTTCCAGCCCCGTGCCAAGTACGCCGACCGTTTGCCCGCCAACATCCAGAGCCGCCTGATGCGCCGCAGCATCGATGCCCAGGGCCAGACCGCTGGTGATGACAAAACCGGCGCCGGCCAGCGTGCGGGAAAACGCGGCGGCGGTGTCCATGCCCGGTCGCGAAGCACGACGGCTGCCGACCATCGCCAGCTGTGGTTTTTCCAGTATTCCCGGATCGCCTGCGGCGAATAACAGCGGCGGCGCATCACTTATTTGCGCCAGCAACGCGGGGTAGTCAGGTTGGTCCCACATCAGTAAATGCTGGCCCGGGCGCTCTAACCAGGCTAATGCGTGACTGGCGCCGTCACGAATTTCGCTGGAGCGCCGGGCTTCCGCGCAGGCGAGTGGCAGGCCCAATGCACGCCAGGCGCTAGCCGGTGCGCTGATGGCTTTGGAGGCAGAGCCGAAGGCCTCTAGCAACTTCTTGAAACGCGCAGGACCGAGTCCCGGCAAACGGTGCAGGCGTAAACGAGCTTCCAGTTCCGCAGGGGAAATGGACGTACAGGCAGACAGCGACATGGATCATCCTTGATCGTTATATAGTCCCGTCGAATCGGGAATAAGCTGTGGATAACTCTGTTGGTAACTTGTTAGCAGGCTTAAGGATTTCGCACCTTGTCCATCACCGCCAGGGAGCGCGATGCGTTAAGGACCAGCCCGTAGCTGAGCTTGTCGTAGGTGCGGAATACCATCAGCAGCCCGGCCCGCTCGTCGGGAATTTTCAATGGCTGACCGGTAATCCGGTCACGCACGGTTTCACCGGTTTTCATCACCACCAGCACATTGCCTTCGGCCAGGCCATCGCGCTGCCCTTTGTTCAGCGTGACGACATCCAGCGCGCCGATCTGGGTGACCCCACGCGGCACATCAATAATCAAGCCGTTGATTTCGGTTGTCGGGGCACTGGGCATGAAGGTCGAATTGATCGAGCGTTCTTCGCCGCCGAACAAGCGGTCGCCGAGTCGCACTTCCTGAGTGGTGCGTTGCAGGGCCAGGGTGGCGACGTCGCCTTCAGTGGCAATGATCTCGCCGCCACCGATGTCGTCGGCGTTGATCCCCAGAAACTCCTTGCTCTGCGGATCGGTGTAGACCTTGCCCTGACGGAAGATGCCGTACACCGGTTGTGCCGGGTCGAAATGGCCACGCGCGAAAATTCGATCACCGGTGCCACTGAGCACCCGTTCGGCATCGCCGGCGACGATGTAGGGCGCCTTGTCGAAATCCTCCGCCTTGTCGACGATGCGATTGCTCAGCAGAAAGCTGTTGATCGATTTCAGCGGGATGCTCGGAATGGCATCGGCCACCGGCGAGCTGCGGATTCGTGGCGAAAGCTTGATGGTGCCCCGGGAAGCGCCGCGATTGAGGGTCAGGCGTGGCTGACCGTTGACGTAGACCAGCGACAGCGTATCGCCCGGATAGATGAGATTGGGGTTTTCGATCTGTGGATTGGCCTGCCAAAGCTGCGGCCACTCCCATGGCTCACGCAGGTATTTGGCGGAAATGTCCCAGAGTGTGTCCCCTGCCACCACGGTGTATTGCTGTGGAAAACCTTCCCTGAGTTGCACTTGCCCATGCGCAAAACCGGCCGAGGCCAGAAGGAGCAAGGCGAGTAGTGATTTCCTCATGCGGTGAATCCCTTTATTATGTACGTTCGCGTGAAACGCCAGAGCCCTCGTGGCTCGCTTCCGGCTCATTATTGAAAAGCGGGAAGCTACGTTCACAACGGTAGCCTGCATCCTCGGACTCGCCAGGCCATCGACCCGACTTTACCTCACACGTGCAGCAATTGAGCTTATGGCCATTTTAGACATCCTCGAATTCCCCGACTCGCGCCTGCGTACTATCGCCAAACCAGTGGCTGTAGTGGACGACGAAGTGCGTCAGTTGGTCGATGACATGTTTGAAACAATGTATGAAGCGCCAGGCATCGGCCTCGCCGCGACCCAGGTCAACGTGCACAAACGTATCGTCGTAATGGACCTCTCCGAAGACCGCAGCGAACCGCGAGTGTTCATCAACCCCGAGTTCGAAGTCCTGACTGACGAGGTGGACCAGTACCAGGAAGGCTGCCTCTCGGTGCCGGGCTTCTACGAAAACGTCGATCGCCCGCAAAAGGTCAAGATCAAGGCCCAGGACCGCGACGGCCAACCGTACGAACTGATCGCCGAAGGCCTGCTTGCGGTATGCATCCAGCATGAATGCGACCACCTCAACGGCAAATTGTTCGTTGATTACCTGTCCACGCTCAAACGCGACCGGATCAAGAAGAAACTGGAAAAGCTCCATCGCCAGAACGCTTGATGCCCTTCTTTCAAAGGCTTGCTGCGGCAAGCCTTTTTCTTTTGCGACTGCTTTGTAATTGAGAGCTTCCCATGACTGAGCCACTGCGCATTGTCTTTGCCGGTACCCCGGAATTCGCCGCCGAACACCTCAAGGCTCTGCTCGACAGTCCTTACGAGATCGTTGCGGTCTACACCCAACCGGACCGTCCGGCAGGCCGTGGGCAGAAGCTGATGCCGAGCCCGGTCAAGCAGTTGGCTCTGGAGCACAACATCCAGGTGTTGCAACCACCGACCCTGCGCAACGAAGACGCTCAGGCTGAACTGGCCGCACTGAAACCGGATTTGCTGGTGGTGGTCGCCTACGGCCTGATCCTGCCGCAAGTGGTGCTGGATATCCCGCGCCTGGGTTGCATCAACAGCCACGCCTCATTGTTGCCACGCTGGCGCGGTGCGGCGCCGATCCAGCGCGCCGTCGAAGCGGGCGACAGAGAAAGCGGCGTGACCGTGATGCGCATGGAGCTGGGCCTCGACACCGGGCCGATGTTGCTCAAAGTCACCACGCCGATCAGCGCGGAAGACACCGGCGGCAGCCTCCATGATCGCCTCGCAGAGATGGGCCCACCGGCCGTGGTGCAGGCGATTGCCGGCCTGGCTGCAGGCACTCTGGAAGGCGAAGTGCAGGACGACAGCCTCGCCACCTACGCACACAAATTGAACAAGGACGAAGCACGCATTGACTGGAGCCGTCCGGCGGTTGAGCTGGAGCGTCTGGTTCGCGCCTTCAACCCTTGGCCGATCACCCACAGCACGCTGAACGGCGAAGCGCTGAAAGTGTTGGCTGCGAGCCTGGCCGAAGGGCAGGGCGCGCCGGGTGAAATCCTCAGTGCCAGCAAGGACGGCTTGGTCGTCGCCTGCGGTGAACAGGCGCTGTGCCTGACCCGTCTGCAATTGCCCGGCGGCAAGGCGCTGAACTTCAGCGACTTGTTCAACAGCCGTCGTGAGAAATTCGCCGTCGGCACCGTTCTCGGTCAAGCGGCGGACGCTCAATGAATCCACGTCTGGCTGCCGCCAAGGCTCTTGCTGCTGTTCTTAACGGAAAAGCCTCACTCAACAGTTCTCTGCCGACGCAAATGGACAAGGTCGAAGACCGCGATCGCGGCTTCACCCAGGACCTGGCGTTCGGCACGGCTCGCTGGCAGCCACGTTTGTCGGCGTTGGCGGCCAAGTTGCTGCAAAAGCCGTTCAAGGCAGCTGATGCCGATGTCGAGGCGCTGTTGTTGGTCGGTCTCTACCAACTGCTCTACACCCGGGTTCCGGCCCACGCGGCCATCGGCGAAACCGTCGGTTGCGCCGACAAACTGAAAAAGCCGTGGGCCAAAGCCTTGCTCAACGCCGTACTGCGCCGCGCCCAACGGGAAAGCGAAGCGCTGCTGGCCGAGCTGGAACACGACCCGGTGGTGCGCACTGCTCACCCGCGCTGGCTGCAAAAATCCCTCAAAGCCTTCTGGCCTGAGCAGTGGGAAGCCATTTGCGCGGCGAACAACGCTCACCCGCCGATGATTTTGCGGGTCAACCGTCGCCATCACACCCGCGATGCTTATCTCGGGTTGCTGACTGACACTGGCATCGCTGCCAAGCCCTGCGTTTACAGTCAGGACGGCATCATCCTCGACGCAGCCGCCGATGTGCGCAGCCTCCCGGGTTTCGCCGAAGGCTGGATCAGCGTGCAGGACGAAGCCGCGCAACTGGCCGCCGACCTGCTGGACCTGGCGCCAGGCCAACGGGTGCTGGACGCCTGCTGCGCACCGGGCGGCAAGACCTGCCACATCCTTGAAGCCGAGCCCAAACTGGCCGGCGTGGTGGCGGTGGATCTGGAAGCCAAGCGTCTGGTGCGGGTGCGGGAAAACCTTGCACGCCTGGGCCTGAGCGCCGAACTGATCGCCGCCGACGGCCGCGACACCGCGACCTGGTGGGACGGCAAACCGTTCCAGCGCATTTTGCTGGACGCGCCGTGCTCGGCCACCGGGGTGATCCGTCGTCACCCGGACATCAAACTGACCCGCCAACCCGATGACATCGCCGCGCTGGCGGTGCTTCAGGGCGAGCTACTCGATGCCATGTGGATAACGTTGGAAGTGGGCGGCATTCTGCTTTACGCCACCTGCTCCACGCTGCCAACCGAGAACACCGAAGTCATCGAAGCGTTCCTCGCTCGCACACCGGGTGCCCGTGAACTCGACATCGCCAGTCAGGCCGGCATCAAGCAGCCCCATGGTCGCCAATTACTGGCCCAGGAAGGCGGCCACGACGGGTTCTACTACGCCAAGCTGATCAAGATTGCCGCCGCGCGCGGTTAACCGGTTTTAAGGGAGTGACTGGATGAAAATCATCATCCTCGGCGCAGGGCAGGTCGGCGGTTCGCTGGCGGAACACTTGGCCAGCGAGGCCAACGACATCACCGTGGTCGACACCGATGGCGAACGCCTGCGTGACCTCGGCGATCGGCTGGACATCCGCACCGTGCAGGGTCGCGGTTCGCTGCCGACCATCCTGCGTCAGGCCGGCGCCGACGACGCCGACATGTTGGTTGCAGTGACCAACAGTGACGAAACCAACATGGTGGCCTGTCAGGTCGCTCACACTCTGTTTCACACACCGACCAAGATCGCCCGGGTCCGCGAAGCCGCGTACCTGACCCGCGCCGAACTGTTCGATAACGAAGCGATTCCGGTCGACGTGCTGATCAGTCCGGAGCAAGTCGTTACCAACTACATCAAGCGCCTGATCCAGCATCCGGGTGCGTTGCAGGTAATCGACTTCGCCGAAGGCAAGGCGCAACTGGTGGCAGTGAAAGCCTATTACGGCGGTCCGTTGGTGGGTCAGCAATTGCGCCAGTTGCGTGAACACATGCCGAACGTCGAAACCCGCGTTGCGGCGATTTTCCGTCGTGACCGGCCGATCCTGCCCCAGGGCGATACGGTGATCGAGGCCGACGATGAAGTATTTTTCATCGCCGCCAAAGCGAACATTCGCGCGGTGATGAGCGAAATGCGCCGCCTTGATGAGAGCTACAAACGTATCGTCATCGCTGGCGGCGGGCAGATTGGCGAGCGCTTGGCCGAGGCCATCGAAAGCCGTTATCAGGTGAAGATCATCGAGATGAACCCGGCCCGCTGCCGCCATCTCTCGGACACCCTCGACAGCACCGTGGTGTTGCAGGGCAGTGCCTCCGACCGCGACCTGCTGATCGAGGAGAACATCGCCGACGCCGATATCTTCCTGGCGCTGACCAACGACGACGAAGCCAACATCATGTCGTCGCTACTGGCCAAGCGCCTGGGCGCGAAGAAGGTGATGACGATCATCAACAACCCGGCCTACGTCGACCTGATCCAGGGTGGCGACATCGACATCGCCATCAGCCCGCAATTGGCGACCATCGGCACCTTGCTGGCCCACGTGCGGCGCGGCGATATCGTCAGCGTGCACTCATTGCGTCGAGGTGCGGCGGAAGCCATTGAGGCCATCGCCCACGGTGATTCGAAGTCGAGCAAGGTGATCGGCAAGGCCATTGAAAACATCGGCCTGCCACCAGGAACCACCATTGGCGCGATCATCCGCGACGAAGAAGTGATCATCGCCCACGACAACACAGTGATCGAAGCTGGCGACCATGTGATTCTGTTCCTTGTGGATAAGAAGCATATTCGGGATGTGGAGAAGCTGTTTCATGTGGGGTTGAGCTTCTTCTGATGATCGTTCCCACGCTCTGCGTGGGAATGCCTCAACGGACGCTCCGCGTTCGGCTTTGAATGGGACGCAGAGCGTCCCGGGCTGCATTCCCACGCGGAGCGTGGGAACGATCACTGACTGAGGAAGCACCATGATCGAATCCCTGGAAAAAATGCTCGCCAAGGGTGTGGATAACTCGCTGCTGCGCTTCGGCCTGGGCAAGGGTTATCTGGATCTGGGTGAAAATGCCAAGGCCGCAGAGCATTTCCAGCGCTGCGTCGAGTTCGATCCGAAGTATTCGGCGGCCTGGAAGCTATTGGGCAAGGCCCATCTGGCGCTGGCGGATTACGCGGCGGCACGTCAGGCCTGGGAACAGGGCCTGGAAGCCGCCCGCAACCATGGCGACAAACAGGCCGAGAAGGAAATGACGGTGTTTTTGAAAAAGCTTGAGCGTCAGGCGCACTGATCAGAGGCAACTCAGGCCAAAGATCAAAAGATCGCAGCCTGCGGCAGCTCCTACTGGGTGTACGCCGCGCCTTTTGTAGGAGCTTGCGATCTTTTGATTTTTACCGGGGATTATCCACAGCAGCATCAGTACCAGCGTTCTTCGCCTGGCGGACGCTTCTTGAAGCGCTTCATGCTCCACATGTACTGGCTCGGATAAGCCCGCACATAGCGCTCGACCACTTGGCTCATCGCCGCGCAGGAGGTTTCGGTATCGGTGCTGTACATAGCCTCCGGGGCGGCTTCGAGGATCACTTTGTAACCCGAACCGTCCGGTAGCCGCAGGGCATGCAGGAACACGCCGACCGCTTTGCCGCCGGCCAGCATGTTCGGCACGAATTTACTGGTCAGGGCCTGAGTGGCGAAGAACGGCACGAAGATCCCGGCGGATTCGGCCGGTTCCGGGTCAGCCGGAATGCCCACTGCCCCCCCTTTGCGCACTTCCTTGATCACGCTGAGGATGCCTTCCTTGGTGGAAGCGGCTACTCGGTTACCCAATTGCACCCGCTGCTTGCGCAGCAACTCATCCACCGCCTTGAGCTTGGGCGGACGGTAGAAAATGATCGGTTTGCACTGGTTGCAATAGAAGTGGTTCAACACTTCCCAGTTGCCCAGGTGGCTGGTGATGCCGACCACGCCTTTGCCGGAGGCGAGGGCGTCTTTAAGCACATCGAGACCTTCGACTTCGCGCACCAGGTCGATGGAACGCTGGGCCGGCCAGATCCATGCGCAGGCGCTCTCGGTCAGGGACTTGCCGATGTCTTTCAGGCTCTGTCCGACTAAACGCTCGCGTTCGGCCGGGTCCATCTGCGGGAAGCACTTGGCGAGGTTGATCCGCACCACGTCGCGGGAACGGTTGGGGGTTTTCCACATGATCCAGCCAATTGCTGAACCCACCGCCTGCACTGCCCGCCAAGGAAGCAGGGCAAACAGACGCAGAGCGCCTACCAGCAAGGCGCCTTTCAACTTATCCACAGGTCACTCCTGATCTTGTGCTGTGCGCGAGGCGGCTATTCTAACCGCCGTTCGCCAAGGTGGCGTAGCGATCGCAATCCCGGGTGTGGTCCATGACCATGCCCGAGGCCTGCATCAACGCGTAACAAATGGTCGGGCCGACGAACGTGAATCCGGCTTTTTTCAGGCCTTTGCTCATCTCGACGGCAACCGGTGTCACGGCCGGCACTTCACTGCGATCCTTGAGATGATTGATCACAGGCGTGCCACCGACGAACGACCAGAGAAACGCCACCGGGTCCTCCAGCGCCAGCCAGGCCTGGGCATTACGCCGGGCCGCGTTGAGTTTGAGGCGATTGCGGATGATCCCCGGATCGAGCATCAATTCATCGATTTCCGCGTCGCTCATCTGTGCCACACGCTGCACGTCGAAACCAAACAGCACCTCGCGATAACGCTCTCGTTTGCGCAACACGGTGATCCAGGAAAGCCCGGCCTGGAACCCTTCGAGCAAAAGCAACTCGAACAAACCCTGCGCATCGCGTAGCGGCGTGCCCCACTCCTGATCGTGATAAGCCATGTACAGCGGATCTTCGGTACACCAAAAGCAGCGTGGCATAAGGCTCCAGGGGGCGTGCGCAGGACCGAATCGGGTATACTCCCGCTCTTTAAATCGCAGCCCAAGAAACAGGTGAATTTCGTGAGCCAGCCTACGCCAGCCGTGCGTACCTTCCAAGACTTGATCCTCGCCCTCCAGCAATACTGGGCCGAGCAAGGTTGTGTGGTACTTCAGCCCTACGATATGGAAGTAGGCGCCGGCACTTTCCACACTGCCACGTTCCTGCGCGCCATTGGCCCGGAAACCTGGAACGCCGCTTATGTGCAGCCCAGTCGTCGCCCGACTGACGGCCGCTACGGCGAAAACCCGAACCGTCTGCAGCACTACTACCAGTTCCAGGTAGTCCTGAAGCCGAACCCGGACAACTTCCAGGAACTGTACCTGGGCTCCCTCAAGCACGTGGGTCTCGACCCGCTGGTGCACGACATCCGTTTCGTCGAAGACAACTGGGAGTCGCCAACGCTGGGCGCCTGGGGTCTGGGCTGGGAAGTCTGGCTCAACGGCATGGAAGTGACGCAGTTCACTTACTTCCAGCAAGCGGGCGGCATCGAGTGCTACCCGGTGACCGGCGAGATCACTTACGGTCTTGAGCGTCTGGCCATGTACCTGCAAGGCGTGGACTCGGTCTACGACCTGGTCTGGGCTGACGGTCCGTTCGGCAAGGTGACCTACGGCGACGTGTTCCACCAGAACGAAGTGGAGCAGTCGACCTACAACTTCGAACACGCCAACGTCGAGAAGCTGTTCGAGTTGTTCGACTTCTACGAAAGCGAAGCCAAGCGCCTGATCGAACTTGATCAGCCATTGCCGTTGCCGAGCTACGAAATGGTGTTGAAGGCTTCCCACACCTTCAACCTGCTGGATGCGCGCCGGGCGATCTCGGTGACCGCGCGTCAGCAATACATTCTGCGTGTACGCACCCTGGCGCGTTCCGTTGCGCAAGCCTACCTGCTGGCTCGCGCCAAGCTGGGCTTCCCGATGGCGACCCCGGACCTGCGTGATGAAGTACTGGCCAAGCTGGAGGCTGCACAATGAGTGCTCAAGATTTTCTGGTTGAACTGGGCACCGAAGAACTGCCACCCAAAGCCCTGAATACCCTGGCCGAAGCGTTTATGGCCGGTATCGACAAAGGCCTGCAAGCTGCCGGCCTGAACTACGAAACCAAAACCGTCTACGCCGCGCCACGTCGTCTGGCCGTGCTGATCACCGCGCTGGCGACCCAGCAGCCGGATCGCAGCATCAACCTCGACGGCCCGCCACGTCAGGCCGCGTTCGATGCCGAAGGCAACCCGACTCAAGCAGCCCTGGGCTTCGCCAAGAAGTGCGGCGTCGACCTGAGCGAGATCGATCAGAGCGGTCCAAAACTGCGCTACAGCCAAAGCATCGCCGGCAAGCCGACCGCGAGCCTGATGCCGACCATCGTTGAAGACTCCCTGAACGACCTGCCTATCCCCAAGCGCATGCGCTGGGGTGCTCGCAAAGAAGAATTCGTTCGCCCGACCCAATGGCTGGTGATGCTGCTTGGTGACCATGTCATCGACTGCACCATCCTTGCCCAGAAGTCCGGCCGCGATTCCCGTGGTCACCGCTTCCACCATCCTGAAAGCGTGCGCATCACCTCGCCGGCCAACTACCTGAGCGATCTGCGTGCGGCTTATGTGCTGGCCGACGCCAACGAACGTCGCGAGCTGATCAGCAAGCGCACCGAAGAACTGGCGACGCTGCAGGAAGGTACGGCGATCGTGCCACCGGGCCTGCTCGACGAAGTGACCGCGCTGGTTGAATGGCCGGTGCCGCTGGTGTGCTCGTTCGAAGAACGCTTCCTCGACGTGCCGCAAGAAGCGCTGATCACCACCATGCAGGACAACCAGAAGTATTTCTGCCTGCTGGATGCCGACGGCAAGTTGCTGCCTCGTTTCATTACCGTGGCCAACATCGAAAGCAAAGACCCGCAGCAGATCATCGCCGGTAACGAGAAAGTGGTTCGCCCACGCCTGACCGACGCCGAGTTCTTCTTCAAGCAAGACAAGAAGCAAAAACTCGAAGAGTTCAATCTGCGCCTGCAGAATGTGGTGTTCCAGGAAAAACTCGGCAGCGTCTACGACAAGGCCGAACGTGTTTCCAGACTTGCCGCATTCATTGCTCAACGCATTGGCGGCAACGCTGCATGGGCTTCCCGTGCCGGTCTGCTGTCCAAGTGCGACCTGGCGACCGAAATGGTCGGCGAGTTCCCGGAGATGCAAGGTGTCGCCGGTTACTACTACGCCCTCAACGACGGCGAGCCGGAAGAAGTCGCCCTGGCGCTGAACGAGCAGTACATGCCGCGCGGTGCCGGTGCTGAACTGCCGACCACCCTGACCGGTGCGGCCGTGGCCATCGCCGACAAGCTCGACACGCTGGTGGGTATTTTCGGTATCGGCATGTTGCCAACCGGGAGCAAAGACCCGTACGCCCTGCGCCGTGCTGCGCTGGGTGTGTTGCGGATCCTGATCGACAAGAAGCTCGACCTCGACCTGAACGACGCCGTGGCGTTTGCCGTGAATGCGTTCGGTACCAAGGTCAAAGCTGCCGGCCTGAATGACTCGGTGCTGGAATTCATCTTCGATCGTCTGCGTGCCCGTTATGAAGACGAAGGCGTTGATGTCGGGACTTACCTGTCGGTCCGTGCCCTGAAGCCGGGTTCGGCGCTGGATTTCGATCAGCGTGTACAAGCGGTAGAAGCGTTCCGCAAATTGCCGGAAGCCGCTGCGCTGGCCGCGGTGAACAAGCGTGTTTCGAACTTGCTGAGCAAGGTCGAAGGCACCGTTCCTTCGGTCGTTGAAGCCAAGTACTTCGACAACGCCAACGAGTTTTCCCTGTATTCGGCGATCCAGCAGGCTGACCAGGCTGTTCAGCCAATGGCGGCTGCGCGTCAGTACAGCGAATCGCTGGCACGTCTGGCCGCCTTGCGCGAGCCGGTGGATGCGTTCTTCGAAGCGGTGATGGTCAACGCCGAAGATGCCAAGGTGCGAGCCAACCGCTATGCGCTGCTGGCGCGTCTGCGTGGCTTGTTCCTCGGCGTCGCCGACATTTCGCTGCTGGGCTAAGGGGCTGCTGTTGAAACTGCTGATTCTCGATCGGGACGGAGTGATCAATTACGACTCCGATGCGTACATCAAGTCGGTGGAAGAGTGGATTCCGCTGCCCGGTTCGATCGAAGCGATCGCGCAGTTGAGCAAGGCCGGCTGGACGGTGGCGGTCGCTACCAACCAGTCGGGCATCGCTCGCGGCTATTACGACATCGCCACCCTGGATGCCATGCACGCTCGCTTGCGCGAGCTGGTGGCGGAGCAGGGCGGTGAAGTCGGGCTGATCGTCTATTGCCCGCACGGGCCAGACGATGGCTGCGATTGCCGCAAGCCAAAACCCGGGATGTTGAAAACCATCGCCGCGCATTACAACGTTTCGCTGACGAATCTATGGTTCGTCGGCGATACTCTCGGTGACCTGGAAGCCGCCAAAGCCGTCGACTGTCAGCCAGTTTTGGTAAAGACCGGGAAAGGCGAAAAGACTCAGGGCAAGACCCTACCGGCAGGCACCTTGATTTTTGACGATCTGGCGGCGATTGCCGCGGAACTTATCCACAACTAAGGCTCTTCTGACATCCTGGCCAAGGACTGATCGGGAGTGCGCTTGAATAGGCGGGCAATGCCCGCAACGGTAAATGTCGCCATGTCGATACTGCAGGCCATCAGAACTTTCCTCTTTTACCTGCTGCTGGGCACCAGCTCTTTGCTCTGGTGCACCCTGAGCTTTTTTATCGCGCCGTTTCTGCCGTTCAAGGCGCGCTATCGCTTTATCAACGTGTACTGGTGCCGCTGCGCCTTATGGCTGAGCAAAGTCTTTCTGGGTATCCGTTACGAAGTGAAGGGTGCCGAGAACGTGCCTGACCAGCCCTGCGTGATTCAGTCGAACCACCAGAGCACCTGGGAGACATTCTTTCTCTCGGCTTACTTCGAGCCGCTGAGCCAGGTGCTCAAGCGCGAACTGCTCTATGTTCCGTTCTTCGGCTGGGCCATGGCCATGCTGCGACCGATCGCCATTGACCGTGGCAATCCGAAAGCTGCGCTCAAGCATGTGGCGAAGAAGGGCGATGAGCTGCTCAAGGACAAGGTCTGGGTACTGATCTTCCCGGAAGGGACTCGCGTTCCCTATGGCACGATCGGCAAGTTTTCCCGCGGTGGCACCGCGTTGGCCGTCAATGCGTCATTACCGGTACTGCCGATTGCGCACAATGCCGGCAAGTTCTGGCCAAAAACCGGGTGGGCAAAGAAGCAAGGCGTGATCACCGTGATCATTGGCGCGCCGATGTACGCCGAGGGTAACGGGCCGCGAGCCATTGCCGACCTGAATGATCGGGTGCAGGCCTGGAACGAACAGATGCAGCGCGAGATGGGTTCGCTGCCAGCAGCCCCGGCGGCACCCAACGCCACCGATCAAGTGACTGTCTGAGATTCTGTGGATAACCTGTGTACCGTTTTGTTGAAAAACGTCGTTTTTAGTTTTTAAGCTTATGATTTACATACATATTTCTTAAGCAAATAAAATGTCGAAAAAGGTGCATAAGTTTATTTCGGACGTAAAAAAACCGGCTGATATAGCCGGTTTTTTTATGCTCGCTGAAAACGTCTGGATTACTCGCTCAATAGCGGTAACTGGATGCTGAACGTCGAGCCTTGCCCCACCACGCTACGACAGGAAATCCTCCCGCCATGACGATCCACCACCGCCTTGACCATGGACAAACCCAGTCCCAGGCCGTCACTGTCGTGAGCCGAGGTAAAACGCCGATACTGACTGAACAACTCAGGAAGTTCATCGACAGCAATCCCTCGACCCTGATCGGCGATCTCGCACAGTAGCCAACCTTCGGCATAACTCACCCGCACTGAGATCCGCGAGCCCGCCGGACTGTACTTGATGGCGTTTTCCAACAGGTTGAACAGAGCCCGTGTCAGTAGCGATTGATCGGCCAGGACCAGCGCTTCAGCGTCTTCGTCGAGGTCATGCAGTAATTGAATGTTCTTCAGATGAGCGATGCTCGAGGCCTGGTCGAAGGTATCGAGTAACAACATCGCGAACATGCTCGGCTGAAACTGATAGGCCTCGGACTCGGCTTTTGCCAACTGCACAAAAGCCTCGGTCAGGTTCAGCGCCTTGCGCACTTGTAACTCGATCTGACTGAACACTTGAGTGTCGCCGGACACCTGATGCCGCTGAACATCGAGCAAGGCCAGTATCGCCGAATGGGGAGCCCTGAGGTCATGGGACAAAAAACGCAGCAACACGGCTCGCTGTTCTTCGGCATCGCGCTCGACGCTCAAGTCAGTGAGGCTTAGTAGCCAGCCAATCACGGAATCACCCTCGGCCGGCAACAGCGGCGCCAGGTCCAGACGCAAGCTGCGTGCCTGGGTGTCACGAAACTCCAGCGGCTCCAGGGTCGACAACGCAGATGGCATTCCGTTGGACGGCACCGGGTAACCCAAGTCGCTCAGTTGCTCGAGCATGTCCTCGCCCACCAGGCCATGACAAAACACTTCTCGAGCCTTGCGGTTGGCCAGCAGAATGCGCCCTTGCGGATCGCTGATCAGCGTCGCCACCGGCAGGTATTCAAGTCCATCGGCGATGAAACGTCGGGTGTCGCGGGTCCGGCTCATGGCCTGCTCCAGCGCGACGATTTGCCCTTGCAGCACATCGCCGGCCGGGGCCTGGGTCCGACGACGTTCGGGAAAGACTTTTGGCTCGCCATCCAGGCGCGCCAGTTCCCAGCCGAAATAGGCGAGCACCGCGTTCAGCCTTCGCCAATTCCAGATCAGGTAGCCCAGCATCATCCCTAGCAGGCTCGCCGCTGGTGACCACCACCAGCCGAGCCGCAACAGTACACCCGAGCCCAGCAGAGCTGCCGCCATTGCACCCAAAGTCAGCCATAAGGCGCGACGCGGACGCACCAGCAACAGGCCCAGCAACTCACCGACAATCATCACCGACAGCAACGCCGCCAAGCGCTCATCAAGCACCACGATGTTGCGCTGTTGCAGCAGCCCATTGAGGATATTCGCCTGGATCTCGATGCCCGGTGTGGTGCCGATGCTGGCCGATTGCGGTGTCACGTAGCGGTCGCCCAGGCCTGGAGCGGTCGAGCCGATCAGGATCAAGCGATCGCGCAACAACTCGGGCGGGACTTCGCCGCGCAATACGCTGACGTAGGGCACACTGGGAAAGCCCGCGTCGGAATGGATGAAAGGAATCCGTATTTCATGGGCTCGCTGCCAGCCTTGCGCCGATGGCAGGGCCGGGGTACCAGGCATCGGTACATTTCCCTTGTCGGTAAGGGATTCTTCGTACAGCAGCCAAGCCAGTTGCGGGCGTGCTTTTTGCGCCGGGCCTTCGCTTAAATACACGCTGCGCACGATCCCGTCAGCGTCCGCTTCGGCATTGATGTGCCCGACGCCTTTGGCGCAATGGCTCAGCGCAGCCACCGGTTCAATTTCCCCCAAGGGTTGTCCATAACGTGCGACGCCTTCGCGCAGCAACGGCACAAAAACATTCCCGGTTCGACAGGTCGCCTGGGCCAAAAGCTGATCGTTGCCGGGATGGCTATCGGGCTCGCTGAAGATAACGTCGAATAGAACGCCTTTAACGTTCGCGGCGCCGAGCCGATCCAGCAGTTGCGCGTGCATGGCCCGCGACCACGGCCATTGGCCAAGCTGCTGCAAGCTATAGTCATCGATCGTGACGATGAGTATTCGTGGGTCTACCGGCAGCGGACTCAGCCGGCGCAGGTTGTCATACAGCAGATTGCTCAGGGCCAGCCCCTGATTCATGGACAGCATCGCCGTCAGCGGCAACAGGATCAGACAGACCCACAGCCACTCGCGCACCATCCGCTGAAACAACCGCTGAGCCTGGGTCGGCTCGCGGTCATCCTTCCTTGGTCGTCTCTTCATCGGTCGTCGGCCAGGGCGCTATTGGACACGCGTGGTCCTGGGGTAATAGAAAATGTCATACACCCCGGTCTCTCCCTCTAACCCCTGAGCGTCATAGGCCGACAGGCGAACATGGTAGAAAAACGCTTTCAGCCCGCTGAATTTGACCTCTGGCGTACTGGAAAACTGCTCTTGCTTGATGTCCAGAAAGGCTGCGTCGGTAGCCACTTGCGCCCGATAACGCGTGGCCCCTTCGATGGGTTTCATGATCAATTGCCACACAGGCACATTACCCGTCTGACCGGCTTGCCCCAACAAACGTGGGGCAGGTAGCAAGTCGATCGGCGTCAATGTGCCTTGTTTCTGAATACGTAAACCCTGACGGGCCATGACCTGGACCTCGTCTTCAGGGCTCTGAGTCCGTTTGGCAGCCGACCGGGCAGGGCGGGAGCCCGACGTTTCCTCATCACGGTTGACCGCCACGTGTCCGTTCAGAACCTCCAGCAGCGCCTCGCCACCGTCATCGTTGCGCACCCGAAAGTGCGTGCCTCGTACGCCCAGTACACCGACCGGCGTGACGATCTGAAAGCGATCATGGTCGCTGGGACGTTTGATCACATACGACTCAACCTGGCCCTGCTCTAGAATGACCTGAGGGATCGAATGTTCTTCATTGAGATGCAGGGTGATATGGGAACTGGAGGGCAACACCACCCGCGAGCCATCACCCAGGGACAGGCTGACAAATGCCGAAGGCGAGGTTTTGACGCCTTCCTGCTCGTCGATCGACATACCTTCCTGCAGTGGCGTCTGCTTGCCTTTGGCATCCAGCTTCCAGGCTTCGCCGGTCAGATGCTCGACAGTCGCCGGCAGCGGTTGACCACGGCATTGTTGGTTTTGATCGATATAAGACAGACGTTTTGCCGAGGCGACAGCACTCTGGGCGAACAATCCCATCAGGCCAACCATCAGTAAGAGACAGACGCCAGAACGGCGTGAGAGCAATAAGGTCATGGGGTTCATGGATTGGCTTTTATGCTCTTATGGAAATCATGCCGGGAAACGCACACAAGTATTTGACGCACGATACCTGAGCGGACGCTCTGGCAGATAGCCATGGGAGCAAAGGATATTGGAGATGACACATCCCTGTGTCGGAACCGAGCAGGCACTCCGTGTGTTTCCCCTGAGCAGGCTACCGCCGAAAACCGGCAATCGACGGGCCTGCAAAGTGACTTGGCGCTCCCTGCGCCGGAGCACATCCCAATGCCCCTGTGCCGCTCAGCGACAACGAATTTACCGGCATAAATGACCTTCGCAGCAATTCGCCACAATTGTTCAGATTCGATCAATCAGCCTAAACTCCCGTAGGAATTTTCACTTTGCACTAACGAGATGAAGGAAACACTCGGCATGCGTGTCGCAATACTGGATGACGAGCCCGCTGAACTGCGCCGGGTTGAACAGACACTGCGACAGATCCCCGTCACGGGTGAGCAGGCGTGGACGCTGCATTGTTTCGAGCGGGGAGAGGACTTGCGACGGCAACTCCGGCGGGAGACCTTCGATTTGCTGATCCTCGATTGGCAACTGCCCGATATCAGCGGTCTGGCTTTGTTGCGTTGGACCCGTGAACACATGGATGTGCCACCGGCCGCGATCATGCTCACCAGTCGCGATACCGAAAGCGATATCGTCCAGGCGTTGAACGCCGGGGCCGACGATTACGTGAGCAAACCGTTTCGTCCCAATGAGCTGATGGCTCGGGTCAGCGCGGTGCTTCGTCGGCATGGGCTGCAACGCGCCGCGGCCACCGAAATACTGACCTTCAATGACCTTGAATTCGACGACGCCGAACTCACCGTCACCCGCGCCGCCACCCCCATCAGCCTGACCGAACGGGAATACCGGCTCGCTCGCTGCCTGTTCGCCAATCTGGGCCGACCTTTGTCCCGCGAATACTTGTATGAGCGCTTTTGGACCCACGAAGAAATAGTATCTTCCCGCCCGCTGGATACTCATATTTATCGCCTGCGCAACAAGCTGGGCCTGACGGCCGATCGCGGTTGGCAACTGCTGACGATTTACGGGTATGGGTATCGGCTCGAGAGCGTGGCCACTGCTAGCGAATGACGACCTTTCGACGATCAATAAAAAAGGCCAACGCTAAGCGTTGGCCTTTTTTATTTTAGCGGTCCTGCCGGATCAGAAGTCCAGGTTGGAAACCGCCAAGGCGTTACTTTCGATGAAGTCACGGCGAGGTTCGACCGCATCACCCATCAGGGTGTTGAAGATCTGGTCTGCGCCAATGGCGTCTTCGATGGTCACTTTGAGCATCCGGCGCTGGCTCGGGTCCATAGTGGTTTCCCACAGCTGATCCGGGTTCATTTCGCCCAGACCTTTGTAGCGCTGGATGGTATGACGCTTGGTGCTTTCAGCCATCAGCCATTCAAGGGCTTCCTTGAATTCGGTGACCGGCTTCTTGCGCTCGCCTCGCTGGATGTACGCGCCGTCGTCCAGCAAGGTGCTCAATTGAGCGCCCAACGACACAACAGTCTTGTAATCGTTACTGCCGAAGAAATCGCGGTTGAAGGTGATGTAGTTCGACAGGCCGTGGGAGATCAGCTCGACCTCTGGCAGCCAGACGTTACGTTCACGGTCTTCACGCAGGCTGGCTTTGTAAACCAGGCCGGATTTCTCGACGGTGCGCAGGCGAACTTCGAACTGAGCCATCCAATCCTGCATCGCTGCGTGATCGGACAGTTGCTCCATGCTCACCGCTGGCAGGTAGATGAAGTGCTCGGTCAGTTCCTGCGGGTACAGGCGCGACAGACGCTTGAGGGTCTTCATCACCAGACGGAAGTCATTCACCAGACGCTCAAGCGCTTCGCCGGAGATACCCGGAGCTTCTTCGTTCAGGTGCAGGCTCGCGTCTTCCAGGGCCGACTGCGTCATGTACTCTTCCATGGCGTCGTCGTCTTTGATGTATTGCTCTTGCTTGCCTTTCTTGACCTTGTACAGCGGCGGCTGGGCGATGTAGATGTAACCGCGCTCAATCAACTCCGGCAACTGACGGAAGAAGAAGGTCAGCAGCAGGGTACGGATGTGCGAACCGTCGACGTCAGCATCGGTCATGATGATGATGTTGTGATAACGCAGCTTGTCGATGTTGTACTCGTCGCGGCCAATGCCGCAGCCCAGCGCGGTGATCAAGGTGCCCACTTCTTGCGAAGAGATCATCTTGTCGAAGCGTGCCTTCTCGACGTTCAGGATCTTGCCCTTGAGCGGCAGGATGGCCTGGGTGCGACGGTTGCGTCCCTGCTTGGCGGAGCCGCCAGCAGAGTCACCTTCCACGAGGTACAGTTCGGAAAGGGCAGGGTCTTTTTCCTGGCAGTCAGCCAGTTTGCCCGGCAAGCCGGCGATGTCCAACGCGCCTTTGCGGCGGGTCATCTCACGGGCCTTACGCGCTGCTTCACGCGCACGCGCCGCGTCGATCATCTTGCCGACGACCAGCTTGGCTTCGTTCGGGTTCTCCAGCAGGAAGTCAGAGAAGTACTTGCCCATTTCCTGTTCAACCGCGGTCTTCACTTCGGAAGACACCAGCTTGTCTTTGGTCTGGGAGCTGAACTTCGGATCCGGCACTTTTACCGAAATGATCGCTGTCAGGCCTTCGCGGGCATCGTCACCGGTGGTGGCAACTTTGTGCTTCTTCGCCAGACCTTCAGCTTCGATGTAGGTGTTCAGGTTACGCGTCAGTGCGGAACGGAAACCCACCAGGTGAGTACCGCCATCGCGCTGTGGAATGTTGTTGGTGAAGCACAACAGGTTCTCGTTGAAGCTGTCGTTCCACTGCAGGGCGATTTCAACGCCGATGCCGTCTTCACGCTGGATGTTGAAGTGGAACACCTGGTTGACCGCAGTCTTGTTGGTGTTCAGGTATTCAACGAACGCACGCAGACCACCTTCGTACTTGAACAACTCTTCCTTGCCGCTGCGCTCATCCTTGAGGACGATGCCGACACCGGAGTTGAGGAAGGACAGTTCGCGAATCCGCTTGGCCAGGATGTCCCAGCTGAAGTGGATGTTCTTGAAGGTTTCAGCCGAAGGCTTGAAGTGGATCTGGGTGCCAGTGGTTTCGCTTTCGCCAACGATTTTCATCGGCTCTTGCGGAACACCGTGGACATAAGTCTGTTCCCAGATTTTTCCGCTGCGGCGAACGGTCAGGATCAGTTCTTTGGACAGTGCGTTCACCACCGACACACCTACACCGTGCAGACCGCCGGATACTTTGTAGGAGTTGTCGTCGAACTTACCGCCGGCGTGCAGCACGGTCATGATGACCTCGGCCGCCGAGACGCCTTCTTCTTTGTGCACGTCTACCGGGATGCCACGACCGTTGTCGCGAACGGTGATGGATTCGTCCGGGTGGATGATGATGCTGATGTCGTCGCAATGGCCGGCCAAAGCTTCGTCGATCGAGTTATCGACCACCTCGAACACCATGTGGTGCAGACCACTGCCATCGTCAGTGTCACCAATGTACATACCGGGACGTTTGCGTACGGCATCCAGGCCTTTCAGCACTTTAATGCTCGTTGAGTCGTACGTATTTTCTTCGCTCAATGCCTTCACTCCCGATGGTCGTGGGTCTGGGTGATACGGCCCTGTTCCACGTGGAACAGAGCGACTGGCGTTTCCGTCTGCCAGCCTTCCCTCAATAATTCGTGATCTACACAGGTGATAAAGACCTGGCAGCGTAAGTCTTCCAGCAAGCGGCAAAGCGCGCGACGGTGATGCTCGTCCAGTTCGGACGGCAGGTCATCCACCAGATAAATACACTGGCCGCGACGGGCCTGGCTAACCAAGTGCCCTTGGGCGATCCGCAATGCACAGACCACCAACTTCTGCTGGCCACGAGACAAGATGTCCGCGGCGTTATGTGCGCCCAATCTAAGACGCAAATCAGCGCGTTGTGGTCCGGCTTGGGTATGACCCATTTGCTGATCCCGCTGAAGGGACCCGGCGAGCACTGCACTCAACTCACGGTCTTTGTCCCAACCTCGGTAATAGCTGAGCGTTAAGCCCTCAAGCTCAACCAGTTCGCTCAAGGTCTGTTCAAAGACTGGTTTCAAGGCTTTGATGTAAGCGCGGCGGTATTCATCTATTTCAGCGCTGGCCTGGCACAGTTCCCTGTCCCAAACCGCTTGCGAAACGGCGTCAAGTGTACCATGTCGCAGCCAAGAGTTTCTCTGGCGCAAGGCCTTCTGCAAGCGCTGCCACGTGGACATGAATCGGGGTTCCACGTGGAACACACCCCAGTCGAGAAACTGTCGGCGAATCTTCGGCGCACCTTCCAGCAGGCGGAAGCTGTCCGGGTTGATCAACTGCAACGGCAGGATCTCTGCCAGTTGCGCAGCACTTCGCGCGTTCTGCCCATCGATGCGGATCTGGAACTCACCCTGCCGGTCACGAGATATCCCCAACGCGCTGTGTCCACCCTCGGCCAGTTCGACCTGGCCAAACACAGTACACGCCAATTGCTCGTATTGAATGACGGGTAATAGACGGCTGCTACGAAACGAACGGGCAAGCCCGAGCAGATGAATGGCTTCCAGAACACTGGTTTTGCCGCTGCCGTTGGCGCCGTAAAGAATGTTGATTCGGGGGGAAGGGGAGAAGGTCACCGGGTGCAGATTGCGCACCGCGGTGACCGAGACGCGACTTAAGGACATCTAGGTTCTGCTGAGCATGTTTACAGACGCATCGGCATGACAACGTAAGCCGAGTCGTCGTTGTCGGACTCTTGTACCAGCGCACTGCTGTTGGAATCGGACAGGATCAAGCGAACCTGCTCGGTGGTCATCACGCCCAGTACGTCGAGCAGATAGCTCACGTTGAAGCCGATTTCCAGAGAGCCGCCGTTGTACTCAACGCCCACTTCTTCTTCCGCTTCTTCCTGCTCCGGGTTGTTCGCCTGGATCTTCAGCTGACCATTGGCCAGTTGCAGACGGATGCCACGGTACTTCTCGTTGGACAGAATCGCGGTACGGCTGAACGCTTCACGCAAGGCTTGGCGATCGCCGAGTACCAGCTTGTCGCCGCCTTTAGGCAGAACACGCTCGTAGTCAGGGAATTTACCGTCGACCAGTTTCGAGGTGAAGGTGAACTCGCCGGTGGTGGCGCGGATGTGGTGCTGGCCCAGCACAATGCTGACGTTGCCGTCCGGTTCGGTCAGCAGACGCGCCAGTTCCAGAATACCTTTGCGCGGTACGATCACCTGATGACGATCCGGCTGACCGATATCGGCCTGCATCGAACACATGGCCAGACGGTGACCGTCGGTGGCCACGGCGCGGATGATCCCGGCCGAGACTTCCAGCAGCATGCCGTTGAGGTAATAACGTACGTCCTGCTGCGCCATGGCGAAGCTGGTGCGTTCGATCAAACGACGCAGTTTGCTTTGCTCAAGGCTGCAGGTCAGCGAGCCCGGGCCTTCTTCCACCGTCGGGAAGTCATTGGCCGGCAGGGTCGAAAGGGTGAAGCGGCTACGGCCGGCCTTCACCACGAGCTTCTGCTCATCGACCTTGATGTCGATCAGCGCATCGTTCGGCAAGCTCTTGCAGATGTCCATCAGCTTGCGCGCAGGCACAGTGATGGAGCCCGGGTCCGCAGGCTCTTCGAGTTGCACACGACCGACCAGCTCGACTTCCAGGTCGGTACCGGTCAGCGACAATTGCTGGCCTTCGACAACCAGCAGCACGTTGGAGAGCACCGGCAAGGTCTGTCGGCGCTCGACGACGCCTGCGACCAGTTGCAGGGGTTTCAACAGGGCTTCGCGTTGAATGGTGAAATGCATGGTCTAGTCCCTTGCCTTAATAAGCTGCGCTGGTGTTCATCAAGTAGTCAGTGTACGCAGCAGGTTCTTATAGTCCTCGCGGATGTCCGCGTCGGATTCCTTAAGCTCGTTGATCTTGCGGCAGGCGTGCAAAACAGTCGTGTGATCGCGGCCGCCAAACACATCGCCGATTTCCGGCAGGCTGTGGTTGGTCAATTCCTTGGACAACGCCATGGCGACCTGACGCGGACGTGCTACCGAGCGTGAACGACGCTTGGACAGCAGGTCGGAGATCTTGATCTTGTAATACTCGGCGACGGTGCGCTGAATGTTATCCACAGACACCAGTTTGTCTTGCAGCGCCAACAAGTCTTTCAGGGATTCGCGAATCAGCTCGATGGTGATATCGCGGCCCATGAAGTGCGAGTGGGCGATCACGCGTTTGAGCGCGCCTTCCAGTTCGCGGACGTTGGAGCGAATACGCTGGGCAATGAAGAACGCCGCGTCGTGTGGCAGATCGACTTTGGCCTGGTCGGCCTTTTTCATCAGGATCGCCACGCGGGTTTCCAGCTCCGGCGGCTCGACGGCAACCGTCAGGCCCCAGCCGAAACGTGACTTCAGGCGCTCTTCAAGGCCTTCGATTTCTTTCGGATAGCGGTCACTGGTAAGAATGACCTGCTGGCCACCTTCAAGCAGGGCGTTGAAGGTGTGGAAAAACTCTTCCTGGGAGCGTTCCTTGCGGGCGAAGAACTGAATGTCATCGATCAGCAACGCATCCACCGAGCGGTAGAAGCGCTTGAACTCGTTGATCGCATTCAGCTGCAAGGCCTTGACCATGTCCGCAACGAAACGCTCGGAATGCAGGTACACAACCTTGGCATTCGGATTCTTCTTTAACAGGTGGTTACCCACAGCGTGCATCAAGTGGGTTTTACCCAAGCCGACACCGCCATAAAGGAAGAGCGGGTTATAGCCGTGCTTGGGGTTGTCCGCCACCTGCCAGGCCGCAGCCCGGGCCAGTTGGTTGGACTTGCCTTCGACGAAGTTCTCGAAGGTGAAGGTGCGGTTCAGGTAGCTGGTGTGCTTGAGTGCGCCTTCGACCTGCACCGTACGCTGTTCGGAGCGAACCGGGGCTTGTTGCGAACTGGCACCGGCCATTGGATCGAAGCTGTCGCGGGACGGCTCTTCACTGACTTCAGCAACCTTTTGTGTCGCACGTTTGGTCGATGCAGCTGCCGGGGCTGGCGCTGGAGCGCTGACAGGCGCTTGAGCGGCCTGAGCCTGAGACGCCGCGGCGGCCAATGGAGCATTAGGTGCCGCACGCGGTGCCGAACTGCGTTTGCTGCCTATTAATAAGGAGAGCGCCGGCGCCAGGCCATTGCCATGCTCATCGAGCAGTTCAAGGACGCGACCCAGGTACTTTTCATTGACCCAATCGAGAACAAAACGATTCGGCGCGTAGACACGCAGCTCGTCGCCTTCGGCTTCGACCTGTAGTGGACGGATCCAAGTGTTGAATTGTTGGGCAGGCAGCTCATCGCGCAAAAGCTCTACGCACTGCTGCCAAAGTTCCACTGACACGGATATCCCCTAAGTTGAAAGCCGGTGAGGCAAAAACAAGCAGTCATTGTAGCGACCAGTCGTCCACTTATCCACATGCAGGTTGCGCACAGGGCATGATTTATCAATGCGTTAACCCTCGAAAAGAAGACCAACGGTATGTGCATAAGCTCTGTGGATAACCGCCCATGAGGGCACTGGACAAGTGGGGGCGAAACTCGGTGGATAAGCTGCTTGTGGATAACTAGCCTTTCCACACACAGCTTATCCGACAGCGCAGCACAGGCTGACCACCGTTTTCCACCGTAGTTGTCATTCTCTGTACATCGCGGTTTAGAAGGGCTAAAGGCAGTTATCCACAGACGAACGTGCCTCTAGCTTTTATAAGCTTTACAGAAAAGCTTTAAATAATTCCCTTCTTTATTTCTATATCTAGCGAACGACCTTCGTCGAGCAAATCGTCTGGAGATCTATTTATAAGGAAACGCTGGTTGGAAATTGACCTAGAGGCTTGCTTTCTCTAGAATCCCCGGTCTCTTAAAACGGGGGCCATTCCGGCCCGTTGTGGACGAACCAGGTAACACGACAATGAAACGTACTTTCCAACCAAGCACTATCAAACGCGCTCGTACCCACGGTTTCCGTGCTCGCATGGCTACCAAGAACGGTCGTGCCGTCCTGTCGCGTCGTCGCGCCAAAGGTCGTGCGCGTCTGGCAGTTTGATAATCCGGCACTGGAGGTGAGTCAGGACTTCAGTCGGGAAAAGCGTCTGCTTACTCCCCGGCATTTCAAGGCAGTCTTTGACTCCCCTACCGGCAAGGTTCCGGGGAAAAATCTCCTGCTCCTTGCGCGCAATAACGATCTTGATCACCCCCGTCTCGGGCTGGTTATCGGGAAAAAGAGCGTAAAGCTCTCCGTCGAGCGCAATCGCCTCAAACGTCTGATGCGCGAATCGTTTCGCCTGAACCAGGATTTACTGGTCGGTTGGGACATTGTTATCGTCGCGCGCAAAGGTTTGGGTGACGTAGAAAGCCCCGAATTGATTCAGCATTTCGACAAGCTCTGGAAACGTCTGGCACGCAGCAAGCCGGTACCAGCAGTCAAAACCGAAACTGTAGGGGTAGACAGTCCCGATGCGTAAACTGGCACTCGTTCCGATCCAGTTTTATCGCTATGCCATCAGTCCCCTGATGGCCAGTCACTGTCGTTTCTACCCCAGTTGTTCCTGCTACGCGTATGAAGCCATAGAAAATCATGGCCTTCTGCGCGGTGGCTGGCTGACCTTTCGTCGTTTAGGTCGCTGTCATCCGTGGAATCCCGGTGGTTATGACCCGGTTCCATCTATCCCTACCTCCCGTTCTTCTTCGATGGCCGAGTAATCATGGATATCAAACGCACGATCCTGATCGTCGCCCTGGCAATCGTGTCCTACGTTATGGTCCTTAAATGGAACCAGGACTATGGCCAGGCTGCCCTGCCGACTCAGAATGTTGCTTCCAGTACTACCGCACCGGGCCTACCGGATACGGCGACTGGCAATAATGCTTCTGTCAGTGACGACATTCCACGCGCCACAAGCGATACCAGTGCAACTGCACCTGCTGAAACACCAGTAGCTGCAAGCAAAGACCTCATCCAGATCAAAACGGATGTGCTCAACCTGGCAATCGACCCACAAGGTGGCGATGTTGCCCAGTTGACGTTGCCGCTGTATCCACGTCGCCAGGATCATCCGGAAATTCCATTCCAGCTGTTTGATAACGGCAACGAGCGGACTTATCTGGCTCAGAGTGGCCTGATCGGCACCAACGGTCCGGACGCAAGTCCTGCCGGTCGTCCGGTTTACTCCTCCGAGAAGAAGATTTATCAACTGGCTGACGGTCAAGACCAATTGGTCGCAGACCTGAAGTTCAGCAAGGACGGTGTCAACTACATCAAGCGTTTCACGCTGAAACGTGGCCTGTATGACGTAACCGTTTCCTACCTGATCGACAACCAGAGCGCTCAGCCCTGGTCCGGTGCAATGTTCGCGCAATTGAAGCGTGATGCCAGCTCCGATCCATCTTCCAGCACCGCCACCGGCACCGCGACTTACCTGGGCGCCGCCCTGTGGACAAGTAACGAGCCGTACAAGAAAGTGTCGATGAGCGACATGGACAAGGCTCAGCTGAAAGAAACCGTCACTGGTGGTTGGGTTGCCTGGTTGCAGCACTACTTCGTGACTGCGTGGATTCCGGTCAAGGGCGAAAACAACATCGTCCAGACCCGTAAAGACAGCAAAGGCAACTACATCATCGGCTACACCGCTCCGGCAATGACCGTCGCGCCAGGTGCAAAAGCCGAAACCAGCGCCGTTCTGTACGCAGGCCCGAAAAGCCAGGCTGTCCTGAAAGAGTTGTCCCCAGGTCTGGAACTGACCGTCGACTACGGCATTCTGTGGTTCATTGCCCAGCCAATCTTCTGGTTGCTGCAACATATCCACGCGCTGGTCGGTAACTGGGGCTGGTCGATCATCTTCCTGACCATGCTGATCAAGGGGATTTTCTTCCCACTGTCGGCTGCCAGCTACAAATCCATGGCGCGCATGCGTGCAGTGGCACCGAAACTGGCTGCGCTGAAAGAGCAACATGGCGACGACCGGCAGAAAATGTCGCAAGCCATGATGGAGCTGTACAAGAAAGAGAAGATCAATCCGCTGGGTGGCTGCTTGCCAATCCTGGTGCAGATGCCGGTTTTCCTTTCGCTGTACTGGGTTCTGCTGGAAAGCGTGGAAATGCGCCAGGCACCGTTCATGCTGTGGATTACTGACCTGTCGATCAAGGATCCGTTCTTCATTCTGCCGATCATCATGGGTGCAACCATGTTCATCCAGCAGCAGTTGAACCCGACTCCTCCGGATCCGATGCAGGCGAAGGTCATGAAAATGATGCCAATCATCTTCACCTTCTTCTTCCTGTGGTTCCCGGCGGGTCTGGTACTGTACTGGGTAGTGAACAACGTATTGTCGATTGCCCAACAGTGGTACATCACGCGTAAGATCGAAGCGGCTACCAAAAAAGCCGAGGCGTAACTTACTCTGTGGATAACCACTCAAAACGCCCCCTAGTGGGGCGTTTTGCTATCTGTCACTTTTGTCTGGATACCGCTTTATGAGCGTTCCTCGTGAAACCATCGCTGCCGTCGCCACCGCTCAAGGTCGCGGCGGGGTGGGCATCGTCCGTATTTCCGGGCCGCTGGCGAGTCTGGCGGCCAAAGCCATCAGCGGCCGTGAATTGAAACCGCGGTTTGCCCATTACGGCCCGTTCCTCAGTGCAAACGAAGAGGTGCTGGACGAAGGCATCGCGCTTTATTTCCCTGGACCGAACTCGTTCACCGGCGAAGATGTGCTTGAGCTGCAGGGCCACGGCGGGCCGATCGTTCTGGATATGCTGCTCAAACGTTGTTTGGAACTGGGCTGTCGTCTGGCCCGGCCGGGGGAATTCAGCGAGCGCGCCTTCCTCAACGACAAGCTCGATCTGGCTCAGGCCGAAGCCATTGCCGACTTGATCGAGGCAAGTTCTGCACAGGCAGCACGAAACGCCCTGCGTTCGTTGCAGGGTGCGTTTTCCCAGCGTGTGCATAACCTCACTGAGCAACTGATAGGCCTGCGTATTTACGTCGAAGCAGCCATCGACTTCCCCGAAGAAGAAATCGACTTCCTCGCCGACGGCCATGTCCTGAGCATGCTCGACAAAGTGCGCGACGAATTATCCACAGTACTGCGTGAAGCCGGGCAAGGGGCATTGCTGCGCGACGGCATGACCGTGGTGATCGCCGGACGGCCGAATGCCGGCAAGTCCAGCCTTCTGAACGCCTTGGCCGGACGTGAAGCTGCGATCGTGACCGAGATTGCCGGTACTACCCGGGACATTCTTCGCGAACATATCCACATCGATGGCATGCCGTTGCACGTGGTCGACACTGCTGGCCTGCGCGATACCGATGATCAGGTGGAAAAAATTGGCGTCGAACGGGCATTGAAAGCCATCGGCGAGGCAGATCGGGTGTTGCTGGTGGTCGATGCCACAGCTCCCGAGGCTCTTGATCCCTTTGCCTTGTGGCCTGAATTCCTCGAAACCCGCCCGGACCCGGCGAAAGTTACGCTGATCCGCAACAAGGCTGACCTGACGGGGGAAGCGATTGCCCTGGAAGTCAGCAACGATGGCCACGTTACGATCAGCCTCAGTGCGAGATCTGCCGGCGAAGGCCTGGAGTTGCTGCGTGAGCACCTCAAGGCCTGCATGGGTTACGAGCAGACGTCCGAAAGCAGCTTCAGTGCTCGCAGACGTCATCTGGAGGCACTGCGTCATGCGAGTGCATCCCTCGAGCATGGCCGTGCGCAACTGACATTAGCGGGGGCTGGTGAGTTGCTGGCCGAAGATTTGCGACAGGCGCAGCAGTCTTTGGGCGAAATCACCGGAGCATTCAGCTCTGATGATCTGCTGGGAAGGATCTTTTCCAGCTTCTGTATCGGTAAATAAGTCCCTTCAGCCGTTCACAGACAGGCCATTCGGGCCTGTCTGTTCTCTCCTTTCCTGAAATTTTTCCCCAGTGCCGAGCAGATTCTTCGCTTGAGCGGATTCCCCTTGCCCGGGATTTGCTCATTCGGCGGCTTTTCTGTGGATTAAGCCCTGTGAATAAGTGCCGCTAAGGGCAGTTGATAACAGGGCCTGAAAACTGAAGATAATCACCTCTGTGGATAACCATCCCTTTCATCCACAGGCTTAAACCGGTTATCCAAGGGCCTCCTTGGCACATGACCACAGGGTTTTGAATCTCTGTACACATTGAAAATAAAGGGCTGTACCAATCTATCCACAGAAAGGTGGCTCAGTAGAAATAAACATAAAAACAAAGATTTAATAAATTTCTCTCTTTTTAATTTCTATAACCCCGACTTCTCCACAGCTGGTTAAATTTTGTGCAAAGGGTTCTTTAGGAAGGGCGAAGTCCCTATACTTGCCGACCAGGTCCAAAAACCTGAGCTCAAACTATTTCCGGATTACCTGACTGAAGCAGGCACGAGGTGCGTGGTGGATTTCCCTTCCCGTTTTGAAGTGATCGTCATCGGCGGCGGTCATGCCGGTACCGAGGCAGCACTGGCGTCAGCACGTATGGGGGCAAAAACCCTGTTGCTGACGCATAACGTGGAAACCCTCGGTGCCATGAGTTGCAACCCAGCCATTGGCGGTATCGGCAAAAGCCATTTGGTTAAAGAAATCGATGCCCTGGGCGGCGCGATGGCCATGGCTACCGATAAAGGTGGTATTCAGTTTCGCGTATTGAACAGCCGCAAAGGCCCAGCCGTGCGTGCAACCCGCGCTCAGGCAGATCGGGTTCTGTACAAGGCCGCTGTCCGCGAAGCTTTGGAAAACCAGCCGAACCTGTGGATATTTCAACAAGCTGCTGACGACCTGATCGTCGAGCAGGAACAAGTGCGCGGTGTTGTCACCCAAATGGGTCTGCGTTTCTTTGCAGATTCCGTGGTGTTGACCACCGGCACCTTCCTCGGTGGACTTATCCACATCGGCATGCAGAATTATTCCGGAGGTCGCGCCGGTGACCCGCCGTCGATTGCCCTCGCTCATCGTCTGCGTGAACTGCCATTGCGTGTCGGTCGCCTGAAAACCGGTACACCGCCGCGTATCGACGGTCGCTCTGTGGATTTCTCGGTGATGACCGAGCAAGCGGGGGATACGCCGATTCCGGTGATGTCGTTCATGGGCTCCAAAGAGCAGCATCCGAAACAGGTCAGCTGCTGGATTACCCACACCAACGCCCGTACCCACGAAATCATTGCTGCGAACCTTGATCGTTCGCCGATGTATTCCGGCGTGATCGAAGGCATCGGCCCGCGTTATTGCCCATCGATTGAAGACAAAATCCACCGCTTTGCCGACAAGGAAAGCCACCAGGTCTTCATCGAGCCGGAAGGTCTGACCACCCACGAGCTGTACCCGAACGGGATATCCACTTCCCTGCCGTTCGATGTGCAATTGCAGATCGTGCAATCGATCCGCGGCATGGAAAACGCGCACATCGTTCGTCCGGGCTACGCCATCGAGTACGACTACTTCGACCCGCGTGACCTGAAGTACAGCCTGGAAACCAAAGTGATCGGCGGTCTGTTCTTCGCCGGGCAAATCAACGGCACCACCGGTTACGAAGAAGCCGGCGCCCAAGGTTTGCTGGCCGGAGCCAACGCCGCACTGCGCGCTCAGGGCAAAGATGCCTGGTGCCCGCGTCGCGACGAGGCGTACATCGGCGTTTTGGTCGACGACCTGATTACCCTGGGTACCCAGGAACCGTATCGGATGTTCACGTCCCGCGCCGAATACCGTTTGATCCTGCGCGAAGACAACGCCGACCTGCGCTTGACCGAAAAAGGTCGCGAGTTGGGTCTGGTGGATGACGTGCGTTGGGCCGCGTTCTGCAAAAAACGCGAAAGCATCGATCTGGAAGAGCAACGCCTGAAAAGTACCTGGGTTCGCCCGGGCACCGAGCAGGGCGATGCAATTTCCGAGAAGTTCGGTACGCCGCTGACCCACGAATACAATTTGCTCAACCTGCTGAGCCGTCCGGAAATCGACTACGCTGGTCTGGTCGCCGTGACCGGTGGGGGCGCAGAAGATCCACAGGTCGCCGAACAGGTCGAAATCAAGACCAAATACGCCGGTTACATCGATCGTCAACAGGATGAAATCGCGCGTCTGCGGGCCAGCGAAGACACCAAACTGCCTGTGGATATCGATTACACGAACATCTCCGGTCTCTCGAAAGAGATCCAGAGCAAGCTCGGCGCGACCCGTCCAGAGACCCTGGGCCAGGCGTCGCGTATTCCGGGCGTGACCCCGGCAGCGATTTCGCTGTTGATGATTCATTTGAAAAAACGCGGCGCGGGCCGTCAGTTGGAGCAAAGCGCTTGAGTTCGTTGGTCACCTCGCAACACGCCGAAGAGTTATCCACAGGTGCTCGCCAGCTCGGTGTAAACCTGACGGACGCCCAGCATGCACAGCTGCTGGGTTATCTGGCCCTGTTGATAAAATGGAACAAGGCCTACAACCTCACGGCCGTGCGTGATCCGGACGAAATGGTTTCACGGCATTTGCTCGACAGCCTGAGCGTTATGTCCTTCATCGAAAACGGCCGCTGGCTGGATGTGGGCAGTGGCGGCGGCATGCCAGGGATTCCCCTGGCGATCCTGTTTCCCGAGTCGCAAGTGACCTGCCTGGACAGCAACGGCAAGAAAACCCGCTTCCTGACCCAGGTCAAACTCGAACTCAAACTGGATAACCTGCAAGTTATCCACAGTCGCGTCGAAGCCTTCCAGCCTGAACTGCCATTCAACGGGATCATTTCCCGTGCGTTCAGCAGCATGGAGAACTTCAGCAACTGGACTCGCCATTTGGGCGACGCCGAAACACGTTGGCTGGCAATGAAGGGCGTTCATCCCGCCGATGAGCTGGTAGCATTGCCGGCAGACTTCCACCTCGATAGCGAACACGCCCTGGCCGTACCCGGTTGCCAAGGCCAACGCCATCTGCTGATACTGCGCCGCACGGCATGATTGGGAACACAAGCAAGAATGGCTAAGGTATTCGCGATAGCGAACCAAAAGGGTGGTGTGGGCAAGACCACCACCTGCATCAACCTCGCAGCTTCCCTGGTCGCTACCAAGCGTCGGGTGCTGTTGATCGATCTCGATCCACAAGGCAACGCCACCATGGGTAGCGGTGTGGATAAACACGGCCTGGAAAACTCGGTCTACGACCTGCTGATCGGCGAATGCGATCTGGCCCAGGCCATGCACTATTCCGAGCATGGCGGTTATCAATTGCTGCCGGCCAACCGCGACCTGACCGCGGCCGAAGTCGTTCTGCTGGAAATGCAGATGAAGGAAAGCCGTCTACGCAGTGCGTTGGCGCCGATCCGTGAAAACTACGATTACATTTTGATCGACTGCCCGCCGTCGCTGTCGATGTTGACGCTCAATGCGCTGGTTGCCGCCGACGGGGTGATTATCCCCATGCAGTGCGAGTACTTCGCGCTCGAAGGGTTGAGCGACCTTGTGGATAACATCAAGCGCATTGCCGAACTGCTGAACCCTAACCTGAAAGTCGAAGGCCTTTTGCGGACCATGTACGACCCGCGCCTGAGCCTGATGAACGACGTATCGGCGCAGCTCAAGGAACACTTCGGCGATCAGCTCTACGACACCGTCATTCCACGCAACATCCGCCTGGCCGAAGCGCCAAGCTATGGCATGCCGGCGCTGGCGTACGACAAATCATCGCGGGGCGCGATTGCCTATCTGGCATTGGCTGGCGAGATGGTTCGCCGTCAGCGCAAAAACTCACGCATCGCCGCTGCTCAGGCAACTTAAGGAATCCCCATGGCCGTCAAGAAACGAGGTCTCGGACGTGGACTGGATGCACTGCTGAGTGGTCCGACTGTCAGCTCTCTGGAAGAGCAAGCGGTACAAGCCGACCAGCGTGAGCTGCAGCACCTGCCCCTGGACCTGATCCAGCGTGGCAAGTACCAGCCGCGTCGGGACATGGATCCTCAGGCGCTGGAAGAGCTGGCGCAGTCGATCAGGGCCCAGGGCGTGATGCAGCCGATCGTGGTGCGCCCGATCGGCAGCGGGCGCTTCGAAATCATCGCCGGCGAACGCCGCTGGCGTGCCAGCCAGCAGGCTGGCCAGGAAACCATCCCGGCGATGGTTCGCGATGTGCCGGATGAAACCGCCATCGCCATGGCGCTGATCGAGAACATCCAGCGTGAAGACCTCAATCCGATCGAAGAAGCGGTGGCCTTGCAGCGTTTGCAGCAGGAATTCCAGCTGACTCAGCAACAAGTTGCCGAGGCTGTGGGTAAATCCCGCGTCACCGTGGCCAATCTGTTGCGTCTGATTGCGCTGCCGGAAGTCATCAAAACCATGCTGTCTCACGGCGACCTGGAAATGGGTCATGCCCGTGCCTTGCTCGGTTTACCGGAAAATCAACAAGTTGAAGGGGCGCGACACGTTGTCGCACGGGGGCTGACTGTGCGCCAGACTGAAGCACTGGTTCGCCAGTGGTTGAGTGGCAAACCGGAGCCTGTGGAACCTGCAAAACCGGACCCGGATATCGCCCGGCTCGAGCAGCGTCTGGCCGAGCGCCTAGGCTCTGCGGTGCAGATCCGCCACGGAAAGAAGGGTAAGGGGCAGCTAGTGATCGGCTACAACTCTCTTGATGAGCTTCAAGGTGTGCTCGCACACATCCGCTGAAACAATTCCTCATGTAGCGTGAAGTCGGAAATCACTACCTGACAGTTGAATAGGGGCAGAACCGCCCCTATACTCTGCGCGCATTTTGTCGGCACAAATTATGCCAAGTTATTGAATTCTGGCAGCCGACCATTGGGGAGCAAAAGAGATGGAAAACCGCACGCCAGACCGCTTGCCGTTCCATCGCCTGGCAGTTTTTCCGGTGTTAATGGCTCAATTTGTCGTTTTGCTGATTGCCGCTTTGGCGCTCTGGCAATGGCATGGAGTCGTTGCCGGGTACTCAGGGCTCTGCGGAGGCCTGATAGCCTTGCTCCCCAATATTTATTTCGCTCACAGGGCATTTCGGTTTTCCGGCGCCCGAGCAGCTCAAGCCATCGTCCGGTCTTTTTATGCCGGCGAGGCGGGCAAACTGATTTTGACGGCAGTGCTGTTTGCATTGACGTTTGCAGGTGTGAAGCCACTGGCGCCGTTAGCAGTATTCGGCGTCTTCGTGCTGACCCAACTGGTTAGCTGGTTCGCTCCCCTGCTAATGAGAACAAGACTTTCGAGACCTTAGGGCGTTTGAGGCAACCATGGCAGAGACAACCGCTTCGGGCTATATCCAGCACCACTTGCAGAACCTGACCTTCGGTCAGCACCCAACTGGCGGGTGGGGTTTTGCCCATACCGCAGCAGAAGCCAAAGAAATGGGCTTCTGGGCTTTCCACGTCGATACTCTCGGCTGGTCGGTCGCGTTGGGTCTGATTTTCGTTCTTCTTTTCCGCATGGCGGCAAAGAAGGCGACTTCCGGTCAACCTGGCGGCCTGCAGAACTTCGTCGAGGTTCTGATCGAGTTCGTCGACGGCAGCGTGAAAGATACTTTCCACGGTCGTAATCCATTGATCGCGCCATTGGCCCTGACGATTTTTGTCTGGGTGTTTCTGATGAACGCCGTCGACCTGGTACCGGTTGACTGGATTCCGAAGCTGGCTGCCATCATTACCGGCGACCCGCACCTGGTCTTCCGTGCCGTTCCTACCACTGACCCGAATGCGACCCTGGGTATGTCCCTGTCGGTATTCGCGTTGATCATTTTCTACAGCATCAAGGTCAAGGGCATCAGCGGTTTCATTGGCGAACTGACCCTGCACCCGTTCGGCAGCAAGAACATCTTCGTTCAAGCCCTGCTGATTCCGGTGAACTTCCTGCTGGAGTTCGTGACGCTGGTGGCCAAGCCAATCTCTCTGGCACTGCGTCTGTTCGGCAACATGTACGCCGGCGAGCTGGTCTTCATTCTGATTGCTGTGATGTTCGGCAGCGGTCTGCTCTGGCTTAGCGGCCTGGGCGTAGTTCTGCAGTGGGCGTGGGCTGTGTTCCACATCCTGATCATCACCCTGCAGGCGTTTATCTTCATGATGCTGACCATCGTCTACCTGTCGATGGCGCACGAAGAGAACCATTAAGACCAGTCTCGACTAGTCTGATGTCCCACCCGGTAAAACGGGTGGGTGCCCGAACAGGGCTATGAAACGATTTGTTTTACCGCTTTAAAATCTAAAAAACCTAAACCATACGACGTAAAAGTCGGGAGGAAAGATGGAAACTGTAGTTGGTCTAACCGCTATCGCTGTTGCACTGTTGATCGGCCTGGGCGCACTGGGTACCGCAATTGGTTTCGGCCTGTTGGGCGGCAAGTTCCTGGAAGGCGCAGCGCGTCAGCCAGAAATGGTTCCAATGCTGCAAGTCAAAATGTTCATCGTTGCCGGTCTGCTCGACGCCGTAACCATGATCGGTGTTGGTATCGCTTTGTTCTTCACCTTCGCGAACCCATTCGTTGGTCAACTCGCTGGCTAATCACTCGAACCTTCGAGTTGATTGGTGTGATGTGCAACGAACGAGCGAGGTGTTGGCGTGAACATTAATGCAACCCTGATTGGCCAGTCCGTTGCGTTCTTCATTTTTGTACTGTTTTGCATGAAGTTCGTGTGGCCTCCGGTCATCGCGGCTTTGCACGAACGTCAGAAGAAGATCGCGGATGGACTGGACGCTGCCAGCCGAGCAGCTCGCGACCTGGAGTTGGCCCATGAGAAAGTGGGTCAGCAACTGCGCGAAGCGAAAGCTCAGGCAGCTGAAATCATTGAGCAAGCCAAGAAACGCGGTAATCAGATCGTTGACGAGGCTGTTGAAAAAGCCCGTATCGACGCTGACCGTGTGAAGGTTCAGGCTCAGGCCGAGATCGAGCAGGAACTGAACAGTGTCAAAGACGCGCTGCGTGCCCAACTGGGTGCACTGGCTGTCGGCGGCGCCGAGAAGATCTTGGGTGCCACAATCGATCAAAACGCGCACGCGGAGCTGGTAAACAAACTGGCTGCTGAAATTTAAGCGAGGGCGATCATGGCAGAATTGACCACGTTGGCCCGACCTTACGCTAAGGCAGCCTTCGAGCACGCCCAGGCCCACCAGCAACTGGCCTCTTGGTCAGCCATGCTCGGCCTGGCTGCAGCAGTGTCGCAAGACGACACCATGCAGCGCGTGCTCAAGGCCCCGCGACTGACGAGCGCAAACAAGGCCGCCACGTTTATTGACGTGTGCGGCGACAAGTTTGATGCCAAGGCACAGAACTTCATTAACGTCGTTGCCGAAAACGACCGTCTCCCGCTTTTGCCGGAGATATCCGCTCTGTTCGACCTGTACAAGGCTGAACAAGAGAAGTCGGTAGACGTTGAAGTGACCAGTGCTTTTGCATTGAACCAAGAACAGCAAGACAAACTCGCCAAGGTTCTCAGTGCACGACTCAACCGGGAAGTGCGCCTGCAAGTCGAGGAAGACAAATCCCTGATTGGGGGCATTGTCATCCGCGCCGGCGACCTGGTTATCGATGGCTCGGTTCGCGGCAAACTCGCGAACCTTGCCGAAGCATTGAAATCTTGAGTTTGAAGGGGCAGCAGAGCAATGCAGCAACTCAATCCTTCCGAAATAAGTGAAATTATCAAGGGCCGCATCGACAAGCTCGATGTGACCTCTCAAGCCCGTAACGAAGGCACTGTCGTCAGCGTATCTGACGGTATCGTGCGGATTCACGGTCTGGCCGACGTCATGTACGGCGAGATGATCGAGTTTCCGGGCGGCGTCTTCGGTATGGCTCTCAACCTTGAGCAAGACTCTGTAGGTGCCGTTGTATTGGGCTCCTACCAGTCTCTGGCTGAAGGCATGAGCGCCAAGTGCACCGGCCGCATCCTCGAAGTTCCAGTTGGTAAGGAACTGCTGGGTCGCGTAGTCGACGCACTGGGTAACCCAGTTGACGGCAAAGGTCCGCTGAACAACACCGAGACCGATGCGGTCGAGAAAGTTGCTCCAGGCGTGATCTGGCGTAAGTCGGTAGACCAGCCTGTACAGACTGGCTACAAGGCTGTCGATGCCATGATCCCTGTCGGCCGTGGCCAGCGTGAGCTGATCATCGGTGACCGTCAGATCGGTAAAACCGCTCTGGCGATCGACGCGATCATCAACCAGAAAGACAGCGGCATTTTCTGCGTCTACGTAGCAATCGGTCAGAAGCAATCGACCATCGCCAACGTTGTTCGCAAGCTGGAAGAAAACGGCGCACTGGCTAACACCATCGTCGTGGCGGCGAGCGCTTCGGAATCTGCAGCACTGCAGTTCCTGGCTCCGTACTCCGGTTGCACCATGGGTGAATTCTTCCGCGACCGCGGTGAAGACGCGCTGATCGTTTATGACGATCTGTCCAAGCAAGCAGTGGCTTACCGCCAGATTTCCCTGCTGCTGCGCCGTCCACCAGGCCGTGAAGCTTACCCAGGCGACGTGTTCTATCTCCACTCCCGTCTGCTGGAGCGCGCATCCCGCGTTTCGGAAGAGTACGTAGAGAAGTTCACCAACGGCGCAGTGACCGGCAAAACCGGTTCCCTGACCGCACTGCCGATCATCGAAACCCAGGCTGGCGACGTTTCCGCGTTCGTTCCGACCAACGTGATTTCCATCACCGACGGTCAGATCTTCCTGGAATCGGCCATGTTCAACTCCGGGATCCGTCCTGCAGTGAACGCCGGTGTTTCGGTATCCCGTGTGGGTGGTGCTGCTCAGACCAAGATCATCAAGAAGCTCTCCGGTGGTATCCGTACCGCTCTGGCTCAGTACCGTGAACTGGCGGCATTCGCCCAGTTCGCTTCTGACCTGGACGAAGCGACCCGTAAGCAACTTGAGCATGGTCAGCGCGTTACCGAGCTGATGAAGCAGAAGCAATACGCACCAATGTCGATCGCTGACATGGCGCTGTCGCTGTATGCCGCTGAGCGTGGGTTCCTGACTGACGTCGAAATCGCCAAGATCGGCAGCTTTGAACAAGCGCTGATTGCTTTCTTCAACCGCGATCACGCCGAATTGATGGCGAAGATCAACGTGAAGGGTGACTTCAATGACGAAATCGACGCTGGCATGAAAGCCGGTATCGAGAAGTTCAAGGCCACCCAAACCTGGTAAGCCGCAGCGGGAGCCGCAAGGCTCCCGCTTGCTAACCTGATAGGTGTTACATGGCAGGCGCAAAAGAGATTCGCAGTAAGATTGCGAGCATCAAAAGCACGCAAAAGATTACCAGCGCCATGGAAAAAGTGGCGGTCAGCAAAATGCGCAAGGCACAAATGCGCATGGCTGCTAGCCGTCCTTACGCGGAGCGCATCCGCCAGGTTATTGGCCATCTGGCCAACGCCAACCCGGAATATCGCCACCCATTCATGATCGACCGTGAAGTAAAGCGCGTCGGTTACGTTGTGGTGAGCAGTGACCGTGGTCTGTGTGGTGGCTTGAACACCAACCTGTTCAAGGCCCTGGTCAAGGACATGGCGGTAAACCGCGAAAACGGCGTCGAGATTGATCTGTGTGTAGTTGGTAGCAAAGGTGCGGCTTTCTTCCGCAACTTCGGCGGTAACGTCGTTGCAGCTATCAGCCACCTGGGTGAAGAGCCGTCGATCAATGATCTGATCGGCAGCGTCAAGGTGATGCTGGATGCCTACCTGGACGGCCGTATTGACCGCCTGTCCGTGGTATCCAACAAGTTCATCAACACCATGACGCAATCGCCTACCGTGGAGCAGTTGATTCCACTGGTGGCAACCCCGGATCAAGAACTCAAGCACCACTGGGATTATCTGTACGAACCGGACGCCAAAGAGCTGCTTGACGGCTTGATGGTCCGTTACGTGGAGTCGCAGGTCTACCAGGCGGTGGTCGAGAACAACGCGGCTGAACAAGCTGCGCGGATGATCGCGATGAAGAACGCTACCGACAACGCCGGTGATTTGATCAGCGATTTGCAGCTGGTCTACAACAAGGCGCGTCAGGCTGCGATCACCCAAGAGATCTCGGAAATCGTCGGCGGCGCTGCCGCGGTTTAACGGTTCAAATATTCAGAGGATCCAGCTATGAGTAGCGGACGTATCGTTCAAATCATCGGCGCCGTTATCGACGTGGAATTTCCACGCGACAGCGTACCGAGCATCTACAACGCGCTGAAAGTAGTGAGCGCGGCCGAAACCACCCTGGAAGTTCAGCAACAGCTGGGCGACGGCGTGGTTCGTACCATTGCGATGGGTTCCACCGAGGGCTTGAAGCGCGGTCTGGAAGTCAATGACTCTGGCGCAGCCATCTCCGTACCAGTCGGTAAAGCGACCCTGGGCCGGATCATGGACGTTCTGGGTAACCCGATCGACGAAGCTGGCCCGATCGACACCGAAGAGCGCTGGGGCATTCACCGTCCTGCGCCAACCTTCGCTGAACAAGCGGGCGGCAACGACCTGCTGGAAACCGGCATCAAGGTTATCGACCTGGTTTGCCCGTTCGCCAAGGGTGGTAAAGTCGGTCTGTTCGGTGGTGCCGGTGTAGGCAAAACCGTAAACATGATGGAACTGATCCGTAACATCGCCATCGAGCACAGCGGTTATTCCGTGTTCGCCGGTGTGGGTGAGCGTACTCGTGAGGGTAACGACTTCTACCACGAGATGAAGGATTCCAACGTTCTGGACAAAGTGGCACTGGTTTACGGTCAGATGAACGAGCCGCCGGGTAACCGTCTGCGCGTAGCATTGACCGGCCTGACCATGGCCGAGAAGTTCCGTGACGAAGGTAACGACGTTCTGCTGTTCGTCGACAACATCTATCGTTACACCCTGGCCGGTACTGAAGTATCCGCACTGCTGGGCCGTATGCCTTCCGCAGTAGGTTACCAGCCGACCCTGGCCGAAGAGATGGGTACTCTGCAAGAGCGTATCACTTCGACCAAAAACGGTTCGATCACCTCGATCCAGGCGGTATACGTACCGGCGGATGACTTGACTGACCCGTCGCCAGCGACCACCTTCGCCCACTTGGACGCCACCGTCGTTCTGTCCCGTGACATCGCTTCCCTGGGTATCTACCCGGCGGTCGATCCACTCGACTCGACTTCGCGCCAGCTGGACCCGAACGTAATCGGCCAGGACCACTACGACACCGCTCGCGGCGTACAGTATGTTCTGCAGCGTTACAAAGAACTGAAGGACATCATTGCGATCCTGGGTATGGACGAGCTGTCGGAAGCCGACAAGCAGTTGGTAAACCGTGCTCGTAAGATCCAGCGTTTCTTGTCGCAGCCGTTCTTCGTGGCTGAAGTCTTCACCGGTGCATCGGGTAAATACGTTTCCCTGAAAGACACCATTGCTGGCTTCAAAGGCATCCTCAACGGTGACTACGACCACCTGCCAGAACAAGCGTTCTACATGGTCGGCGGCATCGAAGAAGCGATCGAGAAAGCCAAGAAACTGTAATCCCGGCGCCCGGTAACGGGCGCTAATTTAGGTTGAGGCAATCAGATGGCTATGACAGTCCATTGCGATATCGTCAGCGCGGAAGGGGAAATCTTTTCCGGCCTGGTCGAGATGGTGGTTGCGCACGGTGCACTGGGTGATCTTGGTATCGCCTTGGGTCACGCGCCGCTGATCACTAATCTCAAGCCGGGTCCTATCCGCTTGATCAAGCAGGGCGGGGAAGAGGAGGTGTATTACATCTCCGGCGGTTTCCTCGAGGTTCAGCCGAACATGGTCAAGGTTCTTGCCGACACCGTGCAACGTGCTGCCGACCTGGACGAAGCCTCCGCTCAGGAAGCCGTTAAGGCTGCCGAGAAGGCCTTGCATGAGCGAGGCGCGGAATTCGATTACGGTTCTGCTGCCGCACGTCTGGCCGAGGCTGCAGCTCAGCTGCGCACCGTCCAGCAGATCCGCAAGAAGTTCGGCCACTAATAGGCCATCGACTTATTGCGCGATTGATTAAAAAGGGTAGCCTCGGCTACCCTTTTTTCTTTTCCGACTTTCATCACCCGGTCGCAGCCGCTGACCCCCCAGGATTAGTAGCCTGTCATGTCTCTTGAAATTGTTATCCTCGCTGCCGGCCAAGGCACGCGCATGCGTTCGGCCTTGCCTAAAGTCCTGCATCCTGTTGCCGGTAACTCAATGCTTGGCCATGTTATCCACACGGCTCGGCAACTAGCTCCACAACGCATCCATGTGGTGATCGGACATGGTGCCGAAGCGGTGCGCGAGCGTCTGGCGGCCGATGACCTGAATTTCGTCCTGCAGGATCAACAGCTGGGTACCGGACATGCGGTGGCCCAGGCTGTGCCGTTCATCGAGTCCGATACGGTGCTGATTCTTTACGGCGACGTACCCTTGATCGAAGTCGAAACCCTGCAACGGTTGCTCAAGCTGGCTGCACCGCAGCAATTGGGCCTGTTGACTGTCGAGCTGGATGACCCGACGGGTTACGGCCGCATCGTCCGCGATGCCGCCGGCAAGGTTACCGCCATCGTCGAGCAGAAAGACGCCAACGACGCCGAACGCGCCATTACTGAAGGTAATACAGGCATCCTGGCAGTTCCTTTTGAGCGCTTGGGCGACTGGATGAGCCGGCTGTCCAACAATAATGCCCAAGGCGAGTACTACCTGACCGACGTGATCGCCATGGCGGTCAGTGATGGTCTGGTGGTGGCTACCGAACACCCCCATGACGCTATGGAAGTGCAGGGCGCCAACGATCGCAAGCAACTGGCCGAGCTTGAGCGTCACTATCAGCTGCGCGCCGCTCGTCGTTTGATGGCTCAGGGCGTGACCCTGCGCGACCCGGCACGTTTCGATGTACGTGGTGAGGTCACCGTCGGTCGGGATGTACTGATCGATATCAACGTAATCCTCGAAGGCAAAGTGGTCATCGAGGACGACGTGGTGATTGGCCCGAACTGCGTGATCAAGGACAGCACCCTGCGCAAAGGCGTGCAGATCAAAGCCAACAGCCATATCGAAGGCGCAATACTCGGCGAAGGCAGCGATGCCGGCCCGTTCGCTCGTTTGCGTCCCGGCACGGTGCTGGAAGCTCGCGCGCATGTGGGTAACTTCGTTGAGCTGAAGAACGCCCATATGGGCGAGGGCGCCAAGGCCGGTCACTTGACGTATCTGGGCGATGCCGAGATCGGTGCGCGTACCAACATCGGCGCAGGCACCATCACCTGTAACTACGATGGCGCCAACAAGTGGAAAACCGTGTTGGGCGAAGATGTATTCATCGGTTCCAACAACTCGTTGGTGGCGCCTGTGGATATCTCAGCGGGTGCGACGACGGCGGCCGGTTCGACCATTACCCAGAATGTGGATAAGGCCCAGTTGGCTGTGGGTCGGGCTCGGCAGAAGAACATCGATGGCTGGAAGCGGCCGGAGAAGATCAAGAAGAGCTGAGTTATCCACAGCAAGATCAAAAGATCGCAGCCTTCGGCAGCTCCTACAAGGAATACGTGTTCATCCTGTAGGAGCTTCCGAAGGCTGCGATCTTTTTTATGGGTTATCCACACATCTTTTTTCTGACGCTGACTTGACGAAGTTTCGCTAATAGGTTTTGATTGCTTACGTTATCTTTCGAATCGAAACTTACCAGTCATGTCGAAGCGCAACACACCACAACGCCGCCACAACATCCTCGCCTTGCTTAATGAGCAGGGAGAAGTCAGTGTGGACGAGTTGGCCAAGCGCTTCGAAACCTCGGAAGTTACGATTCGCAAGGACTTGGCGGCGCTCGAAAGCAACGGTCTGTTGCTGCGTCGTTATGGCGGGGCGGTCACCATGCCTCAGGAACTGGTCGCCGACCTCGGCCAACCGGTTTCGAAATACAAGCAGGCGATTGCCCGCGCCGCCGTCACGCGGATCCGCGAGCATGCGCGAATCATCATCGACAGCGGCAGCACCACCGCCGCGATGATCCCGGAACTCGGTCAGCAACCGGGTCTGGTGGTGATGACCAACTCCCTGCATGTCGCCAACGCTTTGAGCGAACTCGAGCATGAGCCGGTGCTGTTGATGACCGGCGGGACCTGGGACCCGCATTCCGAGTCCTTCCAGGGTCAGGTGGCCGAGCAAGTACTACGCTCATATGACTTTGATCAGCTATTTATCGGTGCCGATGGCATCGATCTGGTACGCGGGACCACCACCTTCAATGAATTGCTGGGCTTGAGCCGTGTCATGGCGGAGGTTGCACGCGAAGTGATCGTGATGGTCGAGGCCGACAAGATCGGCCGAAAAATTCCCAATCTGGAGCTGCCATGGAGCAGCGTCCATACCCTCATTACCGATGATCGTCTGCCACTTGCGGCACGCGATCAGATTCAGGCCCGCGGCATTAATTTGATTTGCGCCGCCGTCAGTCAGGAGAACTAGCATGTGTGGAATTGTCGGTGCAGTCGCAGAACGTAACGTTACCGCCATCCTGCTCGAAGGCCTCAAGCGTCTGGAATACCGTGGTTATGACAGCGCCGGTGTGGCGGTGTACACCAACGATGAAAAACTCTTGCGCACGCGTCGTCCGGGCAAGGTCAGCGAACTGGAGCAGGCGCTGATCGAAGAGCCTCTGGTCGGCCGTCTGGGCATTGCCCACACCCGCTGGGCGACCCACGGCGCGCCGTGCGAACGCAACGCGCACCCGCATTTTTCGGGCGATCTGGCGGTGGTGCACAACGGCATCATCGAGAACCATGAAGCCCTGCGCGAGCAACTCAAGGCGCTGGGCCACGTGTTCACGTCGGACACTGACACTGAAGTCATCGCGCATTTGCTGAACGAAAAACTCAATGAGCAGCCCGACCTGGCTGCGGCTTTGAAAGCGACTGTCAAAGAACTGCACGGTGCTTACGGTCTGGCGGTGATCAGTGCCCGGCAACCGGATCGCCTGGTGGCGGCCCGCAGTGGCAGCCCATTGGTGATCGGTCTGGGTATGGGGGAGAATTTCCTGGCTTCGGACCAATTGGCGCTACGTCAGGTCACTGACCGTTTCATGTACCTGGAAGAAGGCGATATCGCCGAAATTCGCCGCGACAGCGTGCAGATCTGGGACATCAACGGCGCACTCGTCGAGCGTGAAAGCGTTCAGTACCGTGACGGGGCCGAAGCGGCTGACAAGGGCGAATTCCGCCATTACATGCTCAAGGAAATTCACGAGCAACCGGTCGTAGTACAGCGCACCCTCGAAGGTCGCCTGAGTCAGAACCAGGTGCTGGTCGAGGCATTCGGTCCCCAAGCGGCCGAGCTGTTCGCCAAGGTGCGCAATGTACAGATCGTCGCCTGCGGCACCAGCTATCACGCCGGCATGGTTGCCCGTTACTGGCTCGAAGAACTGGCTGGCATCCCATGCCAGGTCGAAGTCGCCAGCGAATTCCGCTATCGCAAGGTAGTGGTGCAGCCCGACACTCTGTTCGTGAGCATCTCCCAGTCAGGTGAAACCGCCGACACCTTGGCCGCGCTGCGCAATGCCAAGGAGCTCGGTTTTCTCGCCAGCCTGGCAATCTGCAACGTCGGCATCAGCTCCCTGGTGCGTGAATCGGACCTGACGCTGCTGACTCAGGCCGGTCGCGAAATCGGCGTGGCCTCGACCAAAGCCTTCACCACTCAACTGGTTGGCCTGCTGTTGCTGACCCTGTCTCTGGGTCAGGTTCGCGGTACGTTGGCCGAAGGTGTCGAAGCCACACTGGTCGAAGAACTGCGTCGCCTGCCGACCCGTTTGGGCGAAGCCCTGGCCATGGACAGCACTGTGGAGAAAATCGCCGAGCTGTTCGCCGAGAAGAACCACACACTGTTCCTCGGTCGCGGCGCGCAATTCCCGGTGGCGATGGAAGGGGCCCTCAAGCTCAAGGAAATCTCTTACATCCACGCAGAAGCCTACCCGGCGGGCGAACTGAAACATGGCCCGTTGGCACTTGTGGATAACGACATGCCCGTCGTCACTGTGGCGCCGAACAACGAACTGCTGGAGAAGTTGAAATCCAACCTCCAGGAAGTCCGCGCCCGTGGCGGTGAACTGATCGTCTTCGCCGACGAACAGGCCGGCATGACCAATGGCGAAGGCACTCATGTCGTCCATATGCCGCACATCCATGACATCCTGTCGCCGATCCTCTACACCATTCCGCTGCAGCTGCTTTCGTACTATGTGGCCGTATTGAAAGGCACTGACGTTGACCAGCCGCGTAACCTGGCGAAGTCGGTGACTGTGGAATAAGTTATCCACAAGCCATGAAATGAAAAGACCGCAGCTTTGGCTGCGGTCTTTTTTTTGAGGGTCAGCTATTTCAAGTCCACCAATACCGCACAAGATGAAAGAAGATCGGTGCCGCAAAACACACTGAATCCAGTCGATCCAGCATCCCGCCGTGGCCTTCGATCATGTGTCCCCAATCCTTCACGCCTCGATCACGCTTGATTGCCGACATCACGATGCCGCCGGCAAACCCCAGCAGGTTGATCAGCAGCGCAATCAAGAACGACTGCCACGGGCTGAACGGCGTAGTCCACCACAAGGCTGCGCCAATCAGCGAGGACAACAGAACGCCGCCGACAAAGCCTTCAACGGTTTTCGACGGCGACAGAGTGGGCGCGATTTTGTGTTTACCGAACAACTTGCCGCAAACGTACTGCAGCACGTCCGACAGCTGCACCACGATCACCAGATACGCGATCAGCAGCAGGTTTCGGCCTTCATAACCGACGATGTCCAGTGTCAGCAGGGCGGGGACGAACGACACGCAGAACACCGCGATCATCAAGCCCCATTGGACTTTCGACGCTCGCTCGAGGAAGTGCGTGCTGTCGCCGCCGAGAGACGCAAGGATCGGCAGCAGCAAAAACACGTACACCGGAATAAAGATCGAGAACAGTCCGTACCAATCGGAATAGATCAGCAGATATTGCAGCGGCAATGCTAGGTAAAACGCTGCCACCAGCGCCGGGTAGTCGCTGCGTCGGGTGGGCGTAAGGGTGAGGAATTCGCGTAGCGCATAGAACGATACTGCGTAAAACAGCAGGATCACCGCGCCGGTGCCCAGCCAAAAAGCGACGCCGATCACCACCACCATCACCCACCAGGCGTTGATGCGGGCGTTGAGGTTCTCGATGACTGCATTGGGCGTGCCCCGGGTGCGCAGTTTGAGGATCAGGCCAATCAGTGAAGCCAGCACCAGGATCATGCCGATCCCGCCGAACAGCATCAGGGTTTGTCTATCCATGTCAGGAATGCTCCGGGGCGAGGGCCAGCAGTGCGTCGCGGCTGCGTGAAAGGAACTGCTCTTTGCTCTCGCCTTCAGTCAGTTGCAGGGGCGCGCCGAAACTGGTGGTACACAACAGCGGCAGTGGCAGCACACGGCCCTTGGGCATGACCCGGTTGAGGTTGGCGATCCACACCGGAATCACCTGGGCCTGTGGGTAACGTTTTGCCAAGTGATACAGGCCGCTTTTGAACGGCAGCAAACCCTCTTCCAGATTGCGCGTGCCTTCGGGAAAGATGATTAACGAATCACCCTTCTCCAGGGCGTCGAGCATGGGCTGCAACGGGTTATCCACAGGGTTCTTGCGCTCGCGGTCGATCAGCACGCCGTTGAACACCCGGCTGATGATGTAACGGCGTAAGGCGCTCTTGTTCCAGTAGTCGCTGCCAGCCACCGGTCGCGTAAGTTTGCGCAGGGCGGAAGGAAGCGAGGCCCAGAGCAGCACGAAATCGCCGTGGCTGCTGTGGTTGGCAAAATAAATGCGCTGCACGGGATCCGGCGCGCAACCCATCCACAGGCTGCGGGCGCCAGTAACGGTTCGGGCCATGGAGGTGATGAGGAAGGCGACCACAGGTTCGAACATTAACGATTTCCTTATCCAGTGTAGGGCAGCCAAGGACTGGCCAGAATGACAGCCAAGGGTGGCAGCACTTGGGCGGCCAGCAGGACAGCCTGTTTGCGCAGCAGTTTAAGCCCCCCGCGCTGACGTTCGGTCCAGGGCCGGCCGGCACGGTTGGCCGGTTGCAGGCCGAGGTTTTGCAGGGCCTGATCGAGGGCTTGAGTGCGGTCTGACAAAGCGTCAGCGTCGCGGGCCATCAGGGTAAACAGGTCAGCGTCGAAGGCCACGCGCAGCGCCCAGTATTTTTGCCATAACCCGAGGATGATCAGCCAGGCGCTGAGGATCAAGAACGGCGTAGTCGGGGTGATCAGCAGCAGTTGCAGCAGGCCGAACAACACACCCAGCAAGGTCAGCCCTGTGGATAACTGGTCGAGGGTGCGGCCCCGGCGCAGCAGGCTGGCGACCACGTGCAGTTCCAAATCAATCGGCATAGGCGCTCTCCAGGGCTTGGCGATGGGCCGGATGCAGTACCACTTGCGGGCGCGCGGCCTGGATCATCGCCACGGCGGCATCGACAGTGGCCACTCGACCGCTGTGCAGCAACCAGGCCGCGATAGCGGTGGCGCTGCGTGAATAGCCCAAAGCGCAGCAGACCAGCAAGGGACCTTGCTGGCGCAGATGTTCAATGGCCTGAGCGGCGGCGAGACATTGCTCAGCGCTGGGTGTGGTCAGGTCGAGTATCGGAACGTTTTGATAGGCGCGGCCTCTCGGGTTGAGCGGCAGCTCAGCGCATAGATCAACCACAGCTTTGAACGGCGCCAACTGATCAGCGTCGGGAAGCCTGCCGAGCCAAACGTTATCCACAACCTCATTGGGCTGTGGATGTTTGCGGGTCCAAAGCCGTGAGTTGATCCACGCCGCTGCTACGTAAGGCGCAAATAACCAACGGGCGGCCGGGCTAAGGCGGCCGTCAGCGCGTTTCTGAAACCCGGCGGCGTCCAGCAGCGTGTAGTTGAGCGCCACCAACAGCAATGCCACGGCGGGCCAGATTAGCCACAGCCATCCGCCGCCCAGGCCAAAGGCTGGAATGGCGAATATCGCCGCGCCGACGCCATAACGCAGGGCCAGGCGCCAGCGTTTCGGGTCCTTGGCCAACCGCAGGCTACTCAAGGGGCTGGGCCGATCCAGTGGCCACAACCACACGCACAGCCAGCCGGCGAGGGCGCCTGTGGGTAAGTCGATAAAGTGATGTTGATAAGTGGTCAGCACCGAAATCCCGATCAATGCGAACCAGCCGTGCACCAGCCAGCGCCACAGCCCTTGAGAGTGCCGTTGGTACATCACCCACAAAATCACCAGCAGGGCGATGTGCAGCGATGGCGCCTGATTGAACGGCTTGTCGAACCCGGCCAGCACCGCGAACAACCAGCCGAATATCCCGTCCAGTTCAGGCCGTTCAAAGGTGAAGCGCAGCGGCCATAACAGGAAACAACTGATAGAGATCACTTGAGCACTCAGCAGGCGCAAGGCGTGGCGCTTGAGTTCATGGCGACTATTGGGCAGCAGCAGCGAAAAACCGTACAGCAGATCTATCGTCCAGTAGGGGACGATGGTCCAGGCCCAGAAGGGCATGGCGGTTTCCCAATCGAAAACGAAGGTGGCGACATCGCTGCGCTGGGCCGTGACCCACGTGGCAAAGCCGTAGCTGGCGAAAAACAGCGGTGCCAACACCAGCAACCAGAGCACGGCGGGCTTCAGCAAACCCGGCTCTCTCGGGGCTGCCCCCATCATTGCACCCGTTGCGCGAGGGACACGGTGAAGATCCCCCATTCATCCACTCGCTGGGTGATTTTACGAAAACCCGCTGCTTCCACCAGTTGATCCATTTCCGCCTGGCTGCGCCGACGCATCACCCACGCCTGGCCTTGACGGTGACTGGTGAGGGCGCGGGCGATCAGTTCCAGCTGCGGGTGCCAGGGTTGACCGGTGTAGACCAGATAGCCACCGGGCTCCACGGCCTCGGCCAGGCCCGCCAGAGAGCCGCCGACCAGTGCATTGTCGGCAAACAGTTCATACAACCCGGACACCACTGCCAGTGTCGGCTTGGGGTCCAGTGCCGCCAGGTCGGCGCGGTCGAACGCGTCGCCTTTCACGAACTGCGCGATGTCTCCAAGGCCCTTATCGCGAATCAGCGCACCACCGTCACGTACATTGATGTCGCTGTAATCGCGCAACAGTATCGATTCCGGTAGCGGGCTGACGCCTTGCAAGGCTTCGAGAATGTAGCGGCCGTGACCGGCGGCGATGTCGACGATGCGCACCGGTCGGCCTTCTTCGCGCAGCTTGGCCATGGTCAGGCGCAGCAACTCTTCGACGTTGAGTTTGCGCTGGCGAATGCCGCGCCAGCCGATGGAATTCAGGTAGTTCTGATCAATCATCCGCCCAAGCCCGCCCTTGCCGGTGGGCTGGTTGCGGTACACGTAGTCCAGGGTGCTGCCGGAGTCGAAACCGGTGTCGAAGCCCAGCTTCACCCCGTCAGACAGCCGGCTGCCCAGGCGCATGCTGGCGCGGGTCATGCGCCAGTACAGGTCACGCAACGAGTTGTGCGGCAGCGGGGCGGCGAGGGATTCGGATTCGGCGCAGGTCAGGCCGATCTTATCGGCATCAAGCAACGAGGCCCGGTCCAGCGGGTATTCAAAGTTTTGCAGGATAAAGCGTTTGGCGCTGGCTACGGCCACGGCGCGATCACGTTCCCCAAGCGTGTCGTGGAAGAAGCCCGGGAGGATGTGTTTTTCCTTTTTCAGGCTGCCCAGGCGTTCGAAAAACTGCTCCTGGGGTTTGCGATGGACCACAAAATCCGAGCCGGAAATCAGCAGTTGGGTCGGCACTTGAATCGCCTGCGCATCGGCCACCACACGGTCGGCGGCTTCATACAAGCCGAGCAGCACATTCACCGAAATCGCCTTGGTGATCAGCGGATCGCTGTCGTAGGAGGCGACGCGTTCCGGATCGTGGCTAAGGAACTTGGCCTTGACGTAGCTGTTGACGAAAAAGTTGCCGCGAAACTTGCGCATCAGCGCCAGGCCCGGACGGGCGAAAGGGACGTAGAGCTTGACCTTGAATGCGGGCGACGCGAGCACCAGCGAGCGGATGCGCGGCGCATAGTCGTGGACCCAGGTCGAGGCAATCACCGCGCCGACGCTCTGGGCGATCACGGCCATGTTCTCTTCGTCGATCTGATGGGTCGCGTTCAGGTGATCGCAAAAGGTCTGCACGTCACGCACGCTGGTGGCGAAACTCGGGCTGTCGCCGCGAGCACCCGGCGACTGACCATGGCCGCGGGCGTCCCAGGCAAAGAAGTCGAACGCTGGCAGGTCCAGTTCATCCACCAGGTGGGCGATACGCCCCGAGTGTTCATGGCCGCGATGAAACAGCAGCACAGCCTTGCGCGGCTCACCCGGATTACGAGCCGTGGCCGGCCAATGACGGTAGAACAACTCGACGCCGTCGTGGGTAGTGAAGGTCTGATTCTGAGTTTCACGCATTGCACTTTCCTTATGCTTGGGGAGCCTTACGCTGAGGCCTTATGCCGAGGGGGCGTTTTCCTGCACTTCTTTCAGGCCCAGACGGACCCGGTTGACCAAGGTGTAAGCCAGCAGGACGGCGACCACCGCAAACACAACGTTAATCCACAACGCGTTGATCCAGCCGATGGCAATGCCGGTGGCCAAGACGCCGAGTACAAACGCGCGATCGCTCTTGCCCATCGGGCCGTCATAACGCCGCGATGCGCCGACCATCGGCCCGAGGACGCCACTGTACTCGCTGAACAATGCCAGCAGCGTGACCAACAGCACAATCAACACACTCACGTCGGGAATCAGGGCGAAAGGCAGGATCAGCGCGCTGTCGGCAACGATATCGCACAGTTCATTAAGGTAGGCGCCGAGGCGCGACTGCTGGCCGAATTCCCGGGCCAGCATGCCGTCGATGGCGTTCAGCGCCATCCGCAGGATCATCCACACGGGAATTAGCAGAAATACCCACAGGTGATTGGCGAAACAGGCAATCGCGACGCCCATCACGACCGAAATGACGCCGGCCAGCACGGTGATTTGATTGGCGGTGGTGCCGTTATCGAACAATCGCTGAACCAGCGGTCGCAACAGATTCTGGAAGGCAGGTTTAAGTTGGTAGATGGAGGGCATCTGGATACGGTCTCAGCAATTGAAAGCGTGAACGTTCAGGGTTATACGTCACAATAATCAGAATGCCAGTAAAACTGCACGGCTCATCCTCTTCTAGCGATATCCAGGTCCAATCGGGAACTGTCGGCCTCGCGTTTTTCAGTGCTCAGGAGTTAATCCATGGACCGCTTCCAGGAAATGCAAGTCTTCGCCACCGTCGCCCAGGAACAAGGCTTCTCGGCGGCGGCGCGGCGTTTGGGGATGTCGGCGGCCAGTGTCACCCGCGCCGTGGCAGCACTGGAGAAGCGCATTGGCACCCAATTGCTGACACGTACCACCCGCAGCGTGCATTTGAGCGAGGCGGGTCAGCGTTATCTGGAGGATTGTCGGAGAATTCTCACCGAGGTGCAGGAAGCGGAGGATTCGGCGGCCGGGAGCCACGCCCAACCCCGTGGGCAACTGACGATCACGGCGCCGGTGTTGTTCGGTGATTTGTTCGTTACGCCGGTCATGGTCGGTTACTTGTCTCAATTTCCTGAAGTCAGCATCAACGCTCTACTGGTCGACCGGGTGGTGAGCATGGTCGAGGAGGGCATCGATGTGGCTGTGCGCATCGGTGAGTTGCCTGACAGCAATCAACATGCAATTCGCGTGGGCGAAGTGCGGCGGGTGATCTGCGCGTCCCCTGGATACCTGACTGACCATGGTCGGCCCCGGCATCCTGCAGATTTGAGCACAGCCCCGATCATCGCCACATCGTCCATCGGTCAGCACAGAAGCTGGCCGTTCATTGATGCGGGAGAGCCGATCAGCATTCGTCTGGAACCGCGCCTTGTGGTCACCGCCAATCAGGCAGCTATCACGGCCGCCGCCATGGGGCTGGGACTGACCCGAGTGCTGTCGTATCAAGTGGCGAGCAAGGTCGCCGTCGGTGAGCTGGAAATCGTTCTGGCTGACTTCGAACTGCCGCCATTGCCCATTCATGTGGTCTACCAGGGTGGGCGCAAAGCCCCGGTGCGGGTCCGTAGTTTTGTGGACTTCGCGGTGAACGTACTGCGTGAACACCCGGCCCTGCATGGCTGAAGGGTTATTGCACTGGCTGAAATAATGGATTGCGTTTGCTGGTTATTCTGTTGTTTTGGTTGCGGATGGAAGATGGCCCCCTATCGGCGCTGATCTTCCTGGACGGCGCCACCACCCAGCGGAGTCGACCATGCAAGCAATCAAACTCTACAACTTCCCCCGCTCTGGCCATGCTCACCGTGTAGAGCTGATGCTGTCTTTGTTGCAACTGCCGACCGAGCTGATCTTCGTCGATTTGGCCAAGGGCGCCCACAAGCAAGCGGATTTTCTGGCGCTCAACCCGTTTGGGCAGGTGCCGGTGATTGATGATCAAGGCGTGGTGCTGGCTGATTCCAATGCGATTCTGGTCTACCTTGCGCTGAAATACGGCAACGGTCGCTGGCTGCCAACCGACCCGGTCGGTGCGGCCAAGGTTCAGCGCTGGTTATCGGTCGCCGCCGGGCCGATTGCCTTTGGCCCTGGCAGGGCAAGGCTGATCACTGTGTTTGGTGCGCCTTACAACGCGCAGGAAGTAATCGCTTACGCCCACAGCTGGCTCAAAGTGATCGATCAGGAACTGGGCGCAACGCCCTATCTGGCCGGTGGTGAGCCGACCATCGCCGACATCGCCGCGTACAGCTACATCGCCCATGCCCCGGAAGGCAATGTGTCGCTGGATGACTACCCCAACATTCGGGCCTGGCTGACACGGGTTGAAGCCTTGCCAGGGTTTGTTGGCATGCCACGCACCGTCGCCGGTTTGCAAAAAACTGCCTGATGTTCACAGCCCGCCTCAGTCGGGCTGTTCTTGTTGCGCGATGAGCGCAGGGGAGAAGTCGTTATGGAACGTTCACCTTGGCACGCAGGCGAGAAACAGTTGCAGGCTCACGTGGGTGTCGCCGAGCGAATGGAGGAGTTAGGTCGTAGGGTGATTCGCAGCGAGATGCCGGATCAGCACCGCACCTTCTATCAGCAACTGCCATTCATGCTGTACGGCGCGGTGGATGCTGACGGCAACCCTTGGGCCAGCATTCTGGAAGGGGCGCCAGGTTTTGCCCGTTCTCCAGAGCCTGCGCTGTTGCAGTTTGGCAGCTTGCCTGGCCACGACGACCCTGCGCAATTGCAAGAGGGAGCGGCGATCGGTCTGCTCGGTATTGAGCTGCACACGCGACGTCGCAACCGTCTCAATGGCCGAGTTGGCGCTGTGACAGCGAGCGGCTTCGAGGTGACGGTGCAGCAATCTTTCGGCAATTGCCCGAAATACATTCAATTGCGCCAATTTCGCTCGGTGCCCTTGGCGGATCCGGCGACCCGTGTCGCGCAGCACCTCAACGGGCTGGATGACGCGGCCAAAGCCATGATCGCCGGCGCCGATACCTTCTTTGTCGCCAGTTATGTGGACGTCGATGGCCAACGCTCGGTGGACGTTTCTCACCGGGGTGGCCAGGCCGGTTTCGTCCAGGTAGAGGGCAATCGCCTGACCATCCCGGACTTCGCCGGCAACCTTTTCTTCAATACGTTGGGCAACCTGCTAATCAATCCTCGAGCCGGTTTGCTGTTCATCGATTTCGATTCGGGTGACTTGCTGCACCTCAGCGGTCGCACGCAAATCATCCTCGAAGGCCCGCAGGTCGAAGCCTTTCAAGGGGCCGAGCGGTTGTGGACATTCGAGGTGGAGCGCGTGGTGCGACGGCCCGCGGCGCTGGCCTTGCGCTGGCGCTTTGACGGCGTGTCACCCACCAGTTTGCTGACCGGGACCTGGGCGCAGGCGAATGCGCGCTTGCAAAGCCCAAGCCGGAGCTGTAACCCAGAAAATCCACTGTAGGAGCGAGGCTTGCCCGCGAAGACTTTCTCACATTCAGCATTGAGGTCGACTGACACGCCGCCATCGCGAGCAGGCTCGCTCCCACATTTGATCGTGGTCGTCCTACAGACCGAGTGATTTTTGGGGATGTTTCCGACAAGTTTTGACGGTTGTCGGTCGGAAATGGGGTGGATAGGCTTTGAAGGTCGCTGCAAATTCAGTGATCGGGTTTGGTCGCCCAGGTTTAGAATGGCGCACTTTTATGCTTGCTTCATGGCGAGCTGTGCGTGGGAGGGCTTAGGCCCTGCCGGGTTCCATTCCCTGGTCGACCAACCCGCGTACGGTTCGCCACCCTTCTGCTTGGTCGCAGTGTTGGCGAGCTCCAGTCCTCGAATGGAGTTTCACCATGTTCAAAGCAACACCAAATCCCCCTGAAACCGACGACGTTTCCCCCTACGAATCCCTCGATTCCAAAAAACTCCACGAAGCCGCTAACCGCGCGCTCGATCACTACCTCAACCCCTCTGCCCTCAAAGCCCCCGTGGCCCGCAAGCCGAGCACGATGTTTATCGTTGCGCCGGATATCAAAGACGAAGACCTGTTGGCCCACACCTGCGAATCGTTGGCCCAGGCCAGTGTGATGGCGGGTGATTTTGCGGGGTATCTGGAAGGGCCGCATCGGTATACGGCGATGGCGATTCAACAGATCGTCATGCTGGCAGAACTGGCGGTGAACCGGATGCTGGATAACGTTGCCGTACCAAAACCTGCGCCACACAGCTGACCCCCTGTAGAAGCGATCTGTGGCGAGGGGGCTTGCCCCCGTTGGGCTACGAAGTAGCCCCAAAATCTCTGATATACCAAAGATCTTGTGAGTGCTGCGCACTCAAACGGGGGCAAGCCCCCTCACCACAAAAGCCCGGTCCCGCAGGTTTAGGCGTAGGACAGGGATTTTTCTTCCAGTAGTTCTTCGTACAACGTCGTCCACTTGCGACCCATTTCTTCCGCCGTGAACAACTGCCGATAACGCGCCTCTGCCTTCACGCCCATTTCGGCTGCAAGCGTCGGGTTTTCCCAGAGTGTGCGCATGGCTTCACGGAACGCTTGTGGATGACTCGGCGGTACCACCAGCCCGGTTTCGTTGTGGATGTTGATGTAGCTGGTGCCGGTGCCGATTTCGCTGGAGATCATCGGTTTGCCGTACATCGCACCTTCGAGCAGCGAGATGCCGAACGCTTCGGAGCGCAGGTGCGAAGGAAATACGATCGCGTAACTCAGTTGCAGGAGCGCGACTTTGTCTTCGTCGCCAAGACGCCCCAGAAAGTGAATATTGCGCAAACCCAACGCTGTGGCCTGGGCGTGCAGTTTGGCTTCCAGCGGCCCGGCGCCAACAATCACCACCGGGTAATCCACGTCTTTCAAGGCGTCGAGCAGAATGTGCAGGCCTTTGTAATAGCGCATCACGCCCACAAACAGGAAAAACTTATCCCCAAGCTTTTGCCGCCAATGGTCCATGCGTTCGTTATCGGCCTGTGGATAACCGGCCTTGTTCAAGCCATAGGGGATGACGCGGGTCTTGTCCTGAAACTGCTGCAACACTTCACTGGTGTGCAGATAGTTGGGGGAGGCGGCGACGATTCGGTCAGCGCTGGCGAGGAAGCGGTTCATCAAAGGCCGATAAAGTTTGAGCAGGTGCTTCTGACGAATGATGTCCGAGTGGTAGGTCACTACGCTGGGTTTGTTCATGGCGCTGAAGAAATGCACCAGATCCATGAACGGCCACGGGAAGTGGTAATTGACCACATCCGCCTCAGCGGCCATTTCGCGAAATTGCTTGAAGACGCTGTAAGAAAAGCCTGTGGAAGCGAACTGAATGTCGAGTTTGGCCCGATGGACTTCGTGCTGCCCGAGTTGCACCACCGGCGGTGTCGGATCGGCACTGAGGGTCAACACCTGACTTTCAATGCCATGCTGGGCGCCGCTTTCACATAACTGGAAGATGACTTGTTCGATCCCGCCGACCGAGTCAGGCAGGTACGTCTTGAAAAAATGAAGAACTCGCATTCAACCTCCCATAGCCTGGCGGTAGGCGCGGGCGGTGATCTTCGCGCAGCGCTCCCAGGAAAATAGCCTTGCCTGCTGCAATCCGGCTTTTCGGCATGCCTGCCAATGTGTTTGATCGTCGATCAGCCGGCGCATGGCATCGCGCAAGCCGTCTGGATCGTCAGGTTCAATATAGTTGCCCGCAACGCCTGCGACTTCGGGCATGGCCGAACGTCGGGTCAGGATGACCGGCGTGCCGCTGGCCATGGCCTCCAGCACCGGTAGGCCGAAGCCTTCATAGCGCGACGGGAAAATCAGCGCCCGGGCGCCTGCCAACAGCTGCGCGACCTGCTCGTCGGGCAGATAACCGAGCAAACACACATGACCATTGGCCAATGCCTGGCGCAGCTCATCGCTGAATTGTTCGCGTTGCCAGCCGGCCATGCCCACGATCAACAACGGAAAGCGCTGACGCAATACCTCCGGAAGTTGGGCGTGGGCGCGCAGGGCCAGGGTCAGGTTCTTGCGTGGTTCCAGCGTGCCGACGCAGAGAAAATAATCCCGCATCTCGACCCCGTGGGCCTTGAGCATCGCATCGATGGCCTCGGGCTCGCGTGGGTGGAAACGTGCAGCCACGCCCAGCGGGGCAACTACAAAACGCTCGGCCGGCAGTGCGAACCAGGCTTGAGCCTCGTCGGCAATGTACTGCGAGTCGGTGAGAATCAGCTGCGCCTGTTGCACGCCATCGGCCAGTCGCCTCTCGATTTCTCGCAGGCGTGCCGGGGGTTGTGTCTCGGGATAGTGCAGGTGTGTCAGGTCATGCAGGGTGATGACCGTCGGGCCGTCGAACGACAACGGCCACAAACTGGGTTCGTGATAAAGGTCGATCGCCTGGGCGCGGCCTTGATCAAAGCGTTTCTGCGCCAGCCAGCGTCGAGCCTGATACGCCCCCGGTATCTGCCGCAGCAACGGCGTCAGTCGCGAGTAGCCCGGCATGGCGGCATCGGGTAGCGAAGAACTCCAGCCCCAGCCATGGAACAGCGACAACTCGACATCGGGCTCACCGGCCAGGGCAGTCACCAGTTCGGCGACGTAATGGCCTATACCGGTGCGCGGGGCCTGGAGAATTCGGGCGTTAAGGGCAATTCGCATGTTGCCTCTCTTGCACTACGGGTGTTTCCACAAGGTTGCGCAGGGTTCGCTCGGCCAGTTGCGCACTGGCTTCACGCCAGCCAATCCAGCGCCAGTCCGCCACATCGCGGGCGGCCGGGAATTGTTTGCTGCTCTCGAATCGGGCAACCAGATCCGCCAGGTTTTGTGGTTCGGCCAGATCGAAGTACGCCATGAACTCGCCGCCTATTTCGCGGAAGACCGGGATGTCACTGCCCATGGCCGGTAAACCGCGCTGCATGGCTTCTACCAGTGGCAGGCCGAAGCCTTCGACGTAGGACGGAAACACCAACGCACTGGCGTGGGAATAGGCGTGTTCAAGGCTGGTGTCGCTCAGGTCGTTAAACATGAACAGTCGTGTGTTCAACAGTGGGTGATTGCGCACCCGGGCGAGCAGGGCATCGCACTTCCATCCAATGCGCCCGGCGATGCACAGACGGGCAGTGGAGCCTGCGGCCCAGGCGAGTTCGAAGGCGTCCAGCAAGTAGTCGTGGTTCTTGCGCGGCTCGATGGTGCTGACCATCAGGAACACTGGTTCGGGGGTATCGAACAGCCGGGTCAGGCGTGTTTCGACAGCGGCGGTTTCTTCGCGCAGGTCCAGCTCCGAGCCCAGGTGAAAGTAGTCGAACCACAAGGTGTCGGCTTTGGCAGGACCGACGCGACGATGCAATTCATCGCGCACCTGATCGCGCACCGTGGCGGAAATCGCCACGTAGCCGTCGGCGGTTTTGGCGATCCAGTCGAACCACTCGTTGAAAATCTGCACCAGTCGCGTGTCGTAGAACTGCGGGTGGGTCAGGGGAATCAGGTCGTAGATGACCGAGACAATGCCCACGCCTTCGCGTTTGAGTTGTTCGGCCAATGGGAAGAAATCGGCGTGCCAGGACGAATCCAGCAACACGAGTTGATCACCCGGTTGATGCTGCAGCGGCGAGCAACGTTTGGGCAGTTGATATTGATTGATCTGATCAATCAGGCGCAGCGGTACGCTGAAACCCGCCAGCGCCGTGAGGCGGTAAGCCGCGTACAGCGCGCGCCGGGTCCATCGCGAGGTGCAGCGTTTGTCGAGGCGCTGGTGCAGTTGCCAGAAACGATGGGCCAATCGCTCCAGGCGCCCACCGAACTCCATCAGCCCATTGAAAAGCGGTGTGTCCAAAGGGGCCAGACTCAACACCCGGTAGAGCTTGCCCTTGAGCATCACCACCGGGATGCACTCAACGCCATCGACGCGTTCAGGCAACTGATTGATGACGTTGCGCACCACCCGCTGAATGCCCGAATTGACCTTGGGGTGCTGGAACACGTACGTGCACTCCACCAGTAGACGGGTCATGGCGTGTGCTCCGAAACAATCGATTCGGCCGCGCGAGTGATGGTGGTTTTCGCCGCCAGCCACGAGCAGCCGACGAAGTCTTCGTGTCGGTTGTTGATCACATGGAACACCAGGCCGTAGTCGCGCCACTCGAAATTGCGGTCCAGGTGCGAGTCCAGTCGCGACAGGCTCAGGGCCACGGAATAGTTGCCCTTGCCCAGGCCCATGACGAAGGCAAAGCGGTAGGTCAGCCGCTCGCCGGCCCGCAGATCGGTGAGGGCGAGGTCCTGACGATGGGTATTGATGCCGTACATGGCCTGGCCCAGGCGATCCTTGATCATGAAACCCAGCACCAGGCGTTCGATGTCCTGGCGCACTTCGACTTGCACCTCAAGCACGACCGGCTGGCCGACTTCGGCGGCATCGATGGCACGTTCGCGCTCATCGAGCATGCGCACGCTGAGGATCCCGGCTTCACCGGTGCCGGAAACGGTTTGCACCTGGCCGTCCGCGAGCATTTCCTGACGCACCGTCTGGCCTTCGCGCTCGGCGAGCAGGGCGTTGTAGTAGTCCATGACGGCTTCGGGCTTGCCATGCATGGCCATGCGGCCGTTCTCCAAGAGAATCGCCGAGTCGCAGATCGACTGAATCGCCGAGCGGTCGTGGGACACGATCAGCAATGTGGTGCCGGCCCTGCGAAAGCTGCGGATGCGTTCGAAGCTTTTGTGCTGGAAGTAGGCGTCGCCCACCGACAACGCTTCGTCGACGATCAGGATATCCGGGCGCCGCGCGGTGGCCACGCTGAACGCCAGGCGCATCTGCATGCCGCTGGAGTAGGTGCGCACCGGGTGGTCGATGGCTTCGCCGATTTCCGCGAAATGTTCGATCTGTGGCATCAGGGCTTCGATTTCTTCGACCTGCATGCCCAGCAATTGCCCGGCCATGACCGCGTTTTGCCGACCAGTGAACTCCGGGTGAAAGCCCATGCCCAGTTCCAGCAGGGCGGCGACGCGGCCTTCGAGCTGGATTTGTCCACAGGTGGGTTGGGTGGTGCCGGTGATCATCTTCAGCAAGGTACTTTTGCCGGCACCGTTGACCCCGACGATACCCACCGCTTCACCGGGAGCAATTTCGAACGCTACGTCTTGCAGCACCCAGTGCTGGCGATGGCGGATCGGCGAAAACGGGATCAGCCATTCGGCCAGTCGGCTCCAGCGCGTGGGGTATTGCTTGTAGGCCTTGCCCAGGCCCGTCACGCGTATATGTCCCATCAGAGTTCATCCACCATTTCGCCGACCCGCTGACGAAACAGTCGCAGCCCGATCACGCAGAACAACACACCGATTACAAAGACCGGCAGCAGCGAACTCCAGACCGGCCATTGGCCGTAGAGGAACAGGTTCTGGTAGCTGCCGATCAGGTTGGTCATGGGGTTGAGTTGCAACAGCCGCTGGACCCACTCGGGCAGGATGCTCAGCGGGTACACGATCGGGGTCAGCCAGAACCAGAATTGCAGGCAGATGCCGAAGAATTGCCCTACGTCGCGAAAGAACACGTTCAGCACACCGAGGATCATCCCCAGCCCGGCGCAGAACATCACTTGCAGCGCGATCAGTGGGAGCAACGCCAGCAGGGCCATGCCCGGCAAGCGCCCGGTGATCAGCAGAAAGCCCAGGAACAGCCCGATGATGATCGCGAAGTTGATGCCGGCATTGAACAGCACGATCACCGGCAGACAGATTCTCGGGAAGCTGATTTTCTTCAGCAGGTTGGCGTTTTCCAGAAACATGTTCTGGCTGCGCAGGGTGATTTCCGAGAACAGACCCCAGGTCAGCAACCCGGCGCAGAGGTAGATGCTGTAGGCCATGCCGTCATCCACACCCGGCAAGCGTGCGCGCATGACGTGGGAAAAAATTACCGTGTAGACGACGATCATCGACAGCGGGTTGAGCACGGTCCACAGGGCACCGAACAGCGAATTGCGATAACGCGCTTGAAACTCTCGCTTGACGCTACCGAGGATGAAACCTCGATAGCTCCACAGCGAGCGATACAGGGAAAGCAGCATTCAAACCGTCCTGCCGTATTGGTCTTCGAAGCGAACGATATCGTCCTCCCCCAGGTATTCACCGCTTTGCACTTCGATGATGACCAGGTCGATCACGCCGGGGTTTTCCAGACGGTGCCTGTGCCCGGCGGCAATGAACGTCGACTCGTTCTTGGCCACCAGGTGCGAACCGGAACCGTTGTTGGTGACCTTGGCCATGCCTTCGACCACCACCCAGTGTTCGTTGCGGTGGTGGTGCATCTGCAACGACAACTTGGCCCCGGGTTTGACCACGATACGCTTGATCTTGAAGCGCGGACCTTCCTCGAGCACGGTGTAAGTGCCCCACGGTCGGCTGACTGTGCGGTGCAGGCGATAGGCTTCGTGTTTTTTGTCCTTAAGCTGCCGGGCTACCCGGCGCACATCCTGGGCGCGGTCGGCGTGGGCGACCAGCAGCGCGTCGGCGGTGTCGATGATGATCAGGTTATCCACACCCACTGCGGCGACCAACCGGTCTTCGCTCTGGACGAAGTTGTTGTGGCTGTCGATGAAGATCGCCTCGCCGCTGGCGCGATTGTTCTGCGCATCGGCCGGCACCAGTGCTGCCACGGCGCCCCAGGAACCGATGTCGCTCCAGTCGAAACTGGCCGGAACCACGACCACTTTGTCGGAGCGCTCCATCAAGGCGTAGTCGATGGAGATGTCGGTGATGTCGGCGAAGTGCGTTGGCGACAGTTCCTGTTGCAGGCAACCGCCGGTTTCCACCGGCGCACTGGCCGCCATGCAGGCCCGAGCCTGTTCCAGCAATGCGGGGGCGTGAAGGTGCAACTCGGCCAGCAGCGTGGCGATCGAGAAGCAGAACATCCCCGAATTCCACAGGAAGTTGCCGCTCTCCAGATAATGCGTGGCGGTTTGCAGGTCGGGTTTCTCGACGAAGCGTTGCACCTTGGCGGCGCCTTTGTCGTCCAGCGGGGCACCGGTTTCGATGTAGCCGAAGCCGGTTTCCGGGGCTGTCGGCACGACGCCGAACGTTACCAGATGACCAGATTTGGCCAGCGTCACGGCGTGCTCGACCGCGCTTTTCAAGGCGTCTTCGTTGAGAATCAGATGGTCGGCGGGCATCACCACCATGATCGCTTCGTCGCCGTGCAGGGCTTGTAGCGAAAGGGCTGCCGCCGCGATGGCCGGGGCTGTGTTGCGGCCCGTCGGCTCGAGCAGAAAATGCCCGCGATGGCGCTCCAGGCGCGCATCCTGATAGTGATCCTTGCTCTGGAAGTAATAGTCGCGGTTGGTCACCGTGACGATATCGCCCCAGCCATCGAGCAAGCCTGCCGCACGCCGATAGGTCTTGCTCAGCAGCGACTGACCGTCGGGCAGGTTCATGAACGGCTTGGGATGGCCTTCGCGGGACACCGGCCACAAACGAGTCCCGGCACCGCCGGAGAGAATCACAGGAATCAGCATGGCCTACTCCTTGGCAACGCGTTTCATGTCCGCATCCATCATCATGCGAATCAAGGTGTCCAGATCGGTTTTTGGCTTCCAGCCCAGTACGCGCTGGGCCTTGGCCGGGTTGCCAAGCAGCACTTCTACCTCGGCCGGGCGGAAAAACGCCGGGTCGATCTTCACGTAGTCGCGGTAGTTGAGGCCAATGTGATCAAAGGCGATGCGGCACATTTCGCGCACGGTGGTGGTCACGCCGGTGGCGACCACATAATCGTCAGGCTTGTCCTGTTGCAGCATCAGCCACATGGCTTCGACGTAGTCGCCGGCGAAGCCCCAATCCCGTTTCGCGTCGATGTTGCCCAGGCGCAGTTCCTGCTGTTTGCCCTGTTTGATGCGGGCGGCGGCGTCGGTGACTTTACGGGTCACGAACTCGATGCCGCGCAGCGGTGATTCGTGGTTGAACAGGATTCCGCTGCTGGCGTGCAGGTTGAAGCTTTCGCGATAGTTCACCGTGATCCAGTGGCCATAGAGTTTGGCCACGCCGTAAGGGCTGCGCGGATAAAACGGCGTGTTTTCGTCCTGCTGCTCGGCCTGAATCAAGCCAAACATTTCGCTGGTGGACGCTTGATAGAAACGGGTGTGCGGACTGAACTGACGGATCGCTTCGAGCAGGTGAGTCACGCCCAGGCCGTCGACGATGCCGGTGGTCACTGGTTGATCCCAGGAGGCGGCGACAAAGCTTTGCGCCGCCAGGTTGTAAACCTCATCCGGTGCCGATTTGATTACGGCGCGCTGCACCGAGCAGGCATCGGCCATATCGCCATCCAGATAGACGATATCGCCCTCGATCCCCGTCTCGCGCAGTCGCCAACGTGAATCGCTGCTGCGCCGCGCCACCAGGCCATGGACTTTATAACCTTTGTCGAGCAGCAACTTGGCCAGATAGGCGCCGTCCTGACCGGTGATCCCTGTGATCAATGCACTTTTTGTCATTCTTGTCGTACTCGCTTCTCCCAGTCGGACAGGATCGCCCGCAAGGATTGTTGTGTTGTGATTTCAGGCGTCCATCCTGTGGTCTGGGCAAGCTTGGCATGGCTGCCACAAACGCGACGCTGATCCGCGCGGCGAAGACGCGCCGGATCCTGAATCAGTTGCATATCGACCTGGGCGAGATCCCCCAGCTGTTCGATCAAACTGCGAATGCTCTGCTCGCGCCCCGAGCAAATGTTGTAGACCTGCCCCGACGTGCCTTTTTCCAGCAATGCGAAGTAGGCCGACACCACGTCGCCCACATCGAGGAAATCGCGAGTGACGTCGATGTCACCGACTTCCAGTTGCGGTGTTTGCAGGCCTTGCTTGATTCGGCTGATCTGTCGCGCCGCGCTGGCGATGACGAAGCTGTCCTTCTGCCCGGTGCCGATGTGGTTGAACGGGCGAGCGACCAGCACCGGCCAGCCTTCGCTCAGGCCCCATTGCAGGCTCAGGAACTCCGCCGACAGTTTGCTCACGGCATAAGGATTGCGCGGGCAGGGTGGCTGGCGTTCGGTGATGGGCAGATCGGCTTCGTTGACCTGGCCATAGACGTCACCGGAGCTGACGTACAGGAACGTACCGGCGAAGCCACGCACTTTGAGGGCTTGAAGCAGGTTAAGGGTGCCCAGCAGATTGATATTCAGCGTACGTGTCGGATCACGAAAGGCTTCGGGAACGAAGGTCTGGCCGGCCAGATGAATGACCGCGTCGGGCATCTCCGGCCACAGGCCTTCAAGGCTTTCTGGCTGTACGAGATCGTAACGGGAAGGGGCAGGCAGTAGTTCCCATTCCGAGGCATCAGCCTTCAGACGAGATTGGATGTGTTGTCCTACGAATCCACTCAGACCCGTTACGAACAGACGCTTTTTCAAGCAGCGGTCCCCTCAATTCTGAACTTCTGCCATTTCCCGCAGGCTTTAGGGAAAGTCTGTCAGACCGAAGAAAAACCTTCGTAGGAAGACAGGCGAAGTCGTTGTTGTAGTTGTTTGGTAGCCAATCTGTGCCAATTGCGCAGCAATTTCAATAAGTCCCACCGTGACCGGTCAGTTCTCGTTTTCGCAGGCCTATTTATTCTCGCCGAGCGGTTCACGAACCCTTAACGGATGTGTTTAGAATGCCCTTCGTCACGATCGCCCAGGGTTCGGCAGGGTTATTTGAAACCCCGCGAAACTGACCACTAAAACAAGAACGTAGACGGGTACGAAGACTATAGACGAGGGCAGGTACTTGCCGACTCAATCTGTGGTTTCGCCGTCATAGAGTGAGGTTGCCGGGATGGCGGCTTCATCGTGGGATGCCATGAATTTTATTCTTTACTCGGACGTCAACGACAGTTCCATCAGCCAGAGCCTCGGTCGTCCCGAATACAGTTACTACTTCGTGCTCAAGGCTTATCGCCCGGTGCTCGAAAGCCTTGGGCGGGTGCATGTGGTGTCCTCCACCGCCGAGGTCGATCCTCTCTACAGGCAACTGCGTACCGCCGGCGAAGACAGCCTGTTCCTGTCTTTCACCCCGCCACAGAAAACCCCGAACGACCTTGAGTGCCCGACAATGTGCGTGGTGGCCTGGGAGTTCGATTCGATTCCCGATGAGCAGTGGGACAACGATCCACGGCAGGACTGGACCCGCATGCTGGCGCGCCAGGGCCGGGTGATTACGCTCTCCAGTCATACTGCCCGGGCGATCCGTCGGGCCATGGGCGAAGACTTTCCGGTGTTGGTCTTGCCGACGCCGTTGTGGGAAAACTTCGCGGCCATCCGTAGCCGTCATACCAGTGTGCCGGTCAATGCCGGTTCGACCCTCGACATCAAGGGCTGCATCCTCGATACCCGTACGCTGGGGCTGTCCGCCGACTCGCTGATTCCACCGCCGCTGACCCCTGAGCAACAGGCGGAACTCGAGGCCTTGCGCCCGCCGCCGCTAACCCTGAAGCGCCGCTTCGTCATCGCCAGGCACTACTTGCGTCTGTGGACGCTGGACCTGGGCAAGGCGCAACCGGTGCCGGTCCATCGCACTCATTTTCTGAGCCAGTGGTACTGGGAGGGGATTCGCGATCTGTTGTCTGACCCGGCTCACTCCCGGCTCGCAAAATACTTCCCGGCCATTGCCGGTCCACAGTCGGTGCCGGTCCATGTACCAGCACCCGTGGACCTTCCGGACACTACGGAACAGGTTCAGACCCATGTCGACGGCGTGGTCTACGTCACCGTGTTCAATCCCAAGGACGGGCGCAAGAATTGGCATCAACTGATCAGCGCATTCTGCTGGGCTTTCCGTGACACCGCGGATGCCACACTGGTGCTGAAGATTACCCAGAGCGATCTGTCGTCCTATTACACCGAGTTGATGACCTTGCTGGCGCAACTGTCCCCGTTCGCCTGCCGAGTGGTGGTGATGCACGGTTACCTGGACGATCCGCAATATGCCCGGCTCTATGAGGCGGCGAGTTATTACGTCAACGCCTCGCGCTGCGAAGGCTTGTGTCTGCCGCTGATGGAGTTCATGGCCAGCGGCAAACCGGTGATCGCGCCGGATCACACGGCCATGGAGGATTACATCGATGAGCGCGTGGCATTTGTGGTCAAGTCCAGCGAAGAGCTGACCATCTGGCCTCAGGACACCCGCATCATCTATCGGACCCTGCGTTATCGACCGGACTGGGGGTCGTTGAAAACGACCTACGAAAACAGCTACCGGATCGCCAAGGAACAGCCGCTGGAGTATCAGCAGATGTCTCACGCCGCGGTCGAGCGCATGCACGATTACTGCGCCTTCGCTCCAGTGCAACAACGCTTGGCGGACTTTTTCGGGCTGGCGCCACACGGTGTGTCGGCAGCGACCGTCACGGATAACGCCTCATGCTGATCATCATTTATTCAGAAACCAACCAGCGGACCATTGCCCAGAACCTGGGCCGTTCGGAATACAGCTACTACTTCGTGCTCAAAGAGTATCGACCGGTGCTGGAGCGACTGGGGCGGGTAGTGGAGGTCAGCGATCCACAGACCGAAGTCGACGCCCTGTACCTCGACTGTCTGTCCCGTGGCGAAGACTGCGTGTTCCTGTCGTTCTCGCCACCGCATCGCACGCCGGTTCATTTTGCCTGTCCGACCCTGGCAGTGTTTGCATGGGAATTCAGCACCATTCCCAATGAGCCGTTCGCCGGTGAACCGCGTAATGACTGGCGCACGGTATTGCGCGCGAGCGGTGCGGCAATCACCCATTCCAGCTACACCGTCAATGCCGTGCGCGAAGCCATGGGCGCCGACTATCCGATCGTCGCGGTACCGGCACCGGTGTGGGATCGCTTTGCCGCGCGTGGTGCGCAATTGCAGCGTCAGCCAAAGGCCTGCCAGGTGCGATTGAAGATCAAAGGCTTGCTGGCGGACAGTCGTCAACTTGATCTGCGGGCCTTTGGTCCTGCGCATTTGCGTGCCGGCAAGGGCATCGACTTTCAGGCGCCCGCTGGTGAACAGGAGCTGGTGCTCGATGGTGTGATCTACACCTCGGTGTTCAATCCCTGCGACGGGCGCAAGAATTGGGAAGACATGCTGAGTGCCTTTTGCGTGACCTTCCGCGAGGTAGAAGACGCCACGCTAGTGCTCAAACTGACGCATCACGATGCCGAAGAAGCGCTGACCGATATCCTTCATCACTTGTACAAAAACCAGTCCTACCGCTGCCGTATCGTGTTGATTTACGGCTACCTCGCGGATGCGGACTACGAACGTCTGGTGCAGGCCACGAGTTACGTGGTGAATACATCCTACGGCGAAGGCCAGTGCCTGCCGCTGATGGAGTTCATGTCATGCGGCAAGCCGGCAGTGGCGCCGCGCACCACGGCGATGATCGATTATCTGGACGCCGACAATGCTTTCCTCATCGACTCCACGGATGAGCTGACGGCCTGGCCCCACGACCCGCGAAAGGCGTTTCGCACCCTGCGCTACATCACCAACTGGGCCTCGTTATGCACGGCCTATCGGGCCAGCTATGACGTGGCCAAAGACGACCCGCAACGCTATGCAAGGATGTCCGCCCACGCGGTGACCAGCCTGCAAAACTTCTGCGGCCAGGCAACCGCTGAACAGCGTCTGAAAGAATTCCTTGCCCGGCTATTCGAAACCCGCGCTGCGGCTGCCGTGGAAACCCCCAAGGCATGATCCGCGCATTGATGAGGCGGCTGCGTCCGGTGGCGCAACCCAAAGCTGTGCCTGCACCGGTTGCGCAAGACAGCGTATCGCCGCGCGATGTCGGCTTGCACGACGCCATCCTCGATGGCTGGTTTTTGAACGACAGCGGCGAATTGCTCAAGGGCTTTGCGATCATGGCGGACGACACTTTGCTGGATGTCGGTTGCGGTGAGGGCGTTGCGACGCTGTTTGCGGTACGTCAGGGCGCGTCGGTGATTTTTACTGACAGTGAACATGACAAGGTCCGAGACCTGGCCCGGCAAGTGGACACGCAGACGGACAAGCCAAGCCTGGGGCTGGTCAGCAATAGCCTGCCGTTGCCGCTGGCCGATGGCTGCGCGAGCAAAGTCGTGTGCATGGAAGTGCTCGAACACATCGACCAGCCCGAGCCGTTCATGGCCGAGTTGGTGCGCATGGGCCGTCCGGGTGCGCAGTATCTGCTGAGCGTGCCGGCACCGGTGGGCGAGCATTTGCAACAGGGCATCGCCCCGGCCAGCTATTTCCAGTCGCCCAATCACGTACAGATTTTTACCCCGGAACGCTTCGCCGCGCTGGTGGAGGACGCCGGCCTGGTGATCGAGCATCGTCAGGCCACCGGGTTTTTCTGGGTGATGGGCATGATTTTCTTCTGGGCCAGCGAGCGCGCGGCCGGGCGCGACTTGGGCGGCGCGGTACGTGACCGGATTCAAGCGCCCTATCCGCCGCTGATGGAGAGCTGGGCGAAAACCTGGCAAGACCTTCTGGCGCAACCCAATGGGCTGGCGATCAAGCAGATGCTCGATCAGTTCATGCCCAAGAGTCAGGTGATCATTGCACGTAAACCGATGGCGACCGATTCAAAGGCCGGGACTGCGTCATGAGCAGTCGACGGATTCTCGACATCGAGTTGTTGCGCGGGATCGCTGTGCTTGGCGTGCTGGTGCATCACCTGCAAACCATGCCATTTCCGGGTGGGCTGCCGGGTTTCGAATCGGGCACGGCCCACGGGCAATTCTGGTGGGGTGTGGACCTGTTTTTTGTCATCTCCGGGTTTGTCATCGCCCGAGGCTTGATTCCGCTGCTGCGTAGTTGCCAGACACCGCAGGCCTTCTGGCTGGAAACCCGCGATTTCTGGATTCGCCGGGCCTTTCGTCTGTTGCCATCCGCCTGGTTGTGGCTGCTGCTGATGTTATTGGGTGCACTGTTTTTCAATCATTCGGGTGCCTTTGGCACGGTGCAGGCCAATCTGCAGGCGACGCTGGCGGGCTTTCTGCAGTTTGCCAATTTGCGCTTCGCTGAAAGCTTCATGCGCTTCGAATACGGTGCCAGCTTCGTTTACTGGAGCCTGTCCCTTGAAGAGCAGTTCTACCTGCTGCTGCCCTTACTGATCCTCGTCTGCCGCAAGCGGTTGGTGTGGGTGTTGCTGGCCTTGGTTGCCGTGCAACTGTTCACTTGGCGTTCAGCGCTGTTGATGAGTATCAGGACCGATGCCCTGGCATTGGGCGTGTTGCTGGCGATGTGGAGCTCGAGGCCGAGCTATCTGACCTGGGAGCCACGATTGTTGCGCCGTCGTTGGTCAGGCCCGTTGACACTGATCGGCTTGGGGGCTGCATTGAGCGTGCTGGCGAGCACACCTTTCAATCTGGCGAGCTATCGGGTCGCCGCGATTGCGTTGTTGTGCGCGCTGCTGGTCTGGATCGCTTCCTACAATTGCGATTACCTGCTGCCCAAGGGCAAGCTCAAGCAAATACTGGTCTGGTTGGGCGCCCGTTCCTATGGCATTTACCTGATTCACATTCCGGCGTTCTTTGCCGTGCGCGAAGGCTGGTTTCGTTTCGCGCCCGTCGGTTGGCAGGACGTGGCGATGCAGCCGGCACTGGCGCTGTTTTGCGCCATGACCCTGATCGTGCTGCTGAGTGAACTCAACTACCGATTCATCGAGCTGCCCATGCGCAACCGGGGTGCCCATCTGGTGCAACGCTTGCGTATATCCCCATCAGTCCTTCCATCCTCTGGAGCCACCTCATGCTGAGCCTTTTGAAGAAACTCACGGCGGGCACGTCCGCTGCCGCGCAGCCGCTGATGCCAGCACCCTCGGTGTCCGAGAAAGTCGACCCGTACATGCTCGGCCTGCATGACGCGATGCTCAGCGGCTGGTTCAACCAGCAAACCGGTGAGCTATTCACCGGTTTCCCGGTCAGCCCCGAGGACACGCTGCTGGATGTGGGCTGCGGTGACGGGGGCAACGTGCATTTCTGCGGCATGCGCGGGGCGAAGATCATCATTGCCGACATCGACGCAGCCAAGGTCGAAGCGACTCGTCAGCGCTTGAGCGACACGCCGGCGCGGGGCATCGAGTGCCACGTCACGGACTGTAATCCGCTGCCGATTGCCGACGCGACCGCGACCCGGGTGGTGTCCACCGAAGTTATCGAGCACGTCGACGATCCGGCGCAGTTCCTCGCCGAACTGGTGCGGGTCGGCAAGCCCGGGGCGCTGTATTTGCTCAGTGTTCCGCACCCCAGTTCCGAAGACCTGCAAAAAGACATCGCGGCGCCGGAGTATTTCCAGAAGCCCAACCACATTCGCATCATCAGCGAAGAGCAGTTCAAAGCGATGGTCAGCGACGCCGGCCTGGACGTCATCAGCCACAGCCAGTACGGGTTTTATTGGTCGATGTGGATGCTGTTGTTCTGGGAGGCCAAGGTCGATTTCAGCAACGCCGACCATCCATTGCTCAACCATTGGGCCGACACCTGGCAAGCCGTTCTGTCGTCGCCACGGGGGGCGCAGATTAAACAGGCGCTGGATGCGGTGGTGGCGAAAAGTCAGGTGATCATTGCCCGCAAGCCAATGGCTGAGTAGGCTGCCGGGAATTCGTATTCGATCAATTGTGGCGAGGGAGCTTGCTCCCGTTGGGCTGCGAAGCAGCCCCTTCATTTCATCAGACACACCCTATGGGCTACATTTGCGACTGCTGCGCAGCCGAGCGGGAGCAAGCTCCCTCGCCACAGAGGATGAGGGCTCATTGTGTTTTTCATTCGTCTGTCGGCCTTGCTTGCCGCATTGCTGTTGCTCAACGGTTGCGAGCAACCGGACGCACCACCGCTCGATCAGCAACTCTATGTCTGGCAACGGCAATGGACGCCGGCCCATGACGCCGCGCTGCGCGACAGCCGTGCCGATTTCTCGACCTTGCGTGTGCTGGCCTTGCAGGCGTTTCCGCAGGCCGGCTGGAGCCGGGCGCGAATCGATCCGGTGCTGCTCAAGCGTGACGGTCGACCGCTGATAGCGGTTATTCGTCTGGACGGCCAGCTCAAGGGTCTGGATCCGGACGAGGTCACGGCGCACATCCAGCAGATGCTCAGCGATTGGCAAGGGCAGGGGGTGATCCTCTCCGGCGTGGAAATCGACCACGATGCGGGCAACGCTCGGCTACCGGCCTACCGCGAATTCCTCACGCATTTACGCGCCGTTCTGCCCGCTTCCTTGCCACTGAGCATCACCGCGTTGCCGGCCTGGCTCGACAGCCCTGAATTGCCGGCGCTGCTGGCGACCGTCGACAGCAGCGTCTTGCAGGTGCACGCGGTGAGCGATCCACGGCGTGGCTTGTTCGACCCGGATCAGGCCCGGCAATGGGCCAGGGCCTGGAGCCGTGTCACGTCGAAACCGTTTTATCTGGCGCTACCGGCTTATGGCGTGGCGCTGTTGCCGGGGGACGGTGGTGCGCCGGTCGTGGAAAGCGAAGTGCCCATCGAGCGGGGCGGCAAACGCCGGGAGTTACTGGCGGATCCGCTGCAACTGAGCAAACTCGGCGCCGAGTTGCGCGCCGATCCACCGGCTCATCTGGCCGGGCTGATCTGGTTTCGCCTGCCGCTGGCCAATGATCGCAGGGCCTGGAGCCTGACGACGCTAATCGCTGTGGCGCGTGGCGATATGCTCGACAGCCGCGTGGGGCTGAAGCTCTCGGCGCAGGACGGCCTCTACGACATCAGCGTCAGCAACCAAGGCAACCTCGACAGCGCCTGGCCCGAACGCCTGACACTGGCGGTGCAGGGCTGCGATGGCGCCGATGCATTGGCCGGTTATGCATTGCAACAGCGCCCGGATCTGCTTACCTTCACCCGCCTGCGCGAGGGTCGAATCCCGGCCGGCGGGCAGCGCACCATCGGTTGGGCCCGCTGCGCAAATATTGATCAAGGAGGTTCGAATGTTCACCCGTAACTGGCCCCGCCATCTGCTTTGCCTGAGCCTCAGCCTGCCGTTGGGTTCGGCGTTGGCCTGCGGGCCGGACTTCCCCATGCGCCTGCTGGACAACCGTGGCCAGTCGCTGGCGGAACTGCCGGAAGGCAACTTCAACTTTGAGATCAGTCGCCTCGGGCATGCCATCGCGGGACTGAAAAATGTCACGGCTGCCACCAACATTCCGGGGGACGGTTACGGCGATGCGCCGGATTACGCGGGTCAGCGCAACACCGCCGAACAGGCCGGTCTGACGCCTGAGCAGCAAGCGCTGGTGCAACAGCTGCGCAATCTGACCGATGCCCGTCAGGTTGAAGAGCAAGACGCGAGCCTGCCGGCCGAACACATGTTCTATCTGGCGGGCGCGGTGGCGTTCAACGCGGGTGACCATGGTTTGGCCGCTGAATATTTTCAGAAAGTGCTGGCGCTGCCGGCGGATCAACGCGCGTTGCGCAGTACCTGGGCGGCTTACTCGTTGGGGCGGACACTGTTTGCCATGAGTTCAGAGGCGGGCGCAGGTCCCGACCTGTTGGCTCAATCCCGAAAGGCTTTCGAGCAAACTCGTCAGCTGAGTATCGACGGCTTCAGCGACCCGCTGGAACTGGGTGTTGCCAGCCTCGGCGAAGAAGCGCGAGTGGCCCGCACCGCTGGCGATTGGGACAGCGCCATCGAACTCTACGCCACGCAGAACCTCCACGGTTCGGCGGTGGGCTACAGCTCGTTGAAGTTGTTGATGGCCGATCTGATGGTAATGCCCGACGATCAACTGGCCGTGTTGCTCAAGGGCAAAGCGGTGCAGCAACTGGTGACGGCGTCGTTGATCAGTCGACTGGGCTGGTCATTCGGTGATCAGCCGCCAAGCGAACAGAAACTGATCAAGCTGCTGCAAAACAGCACCCGCGGCAGCCTGGATAACGCGGATCGCCTGGCGGCGATGAACTATCAGCAGGGTGATTACGCCAGTGCCAAAGCCTTCCTCGAACAGGCCGGTGACGGCGGCCTCGCGTGGTGGCTGCGGGCGAAACTGGCGTTGCGTGATGGCGACAAAGGCGCTGCCGCTGCGGCTTACGCCAAGGCAGCCCAAGCCTTCCCGCAGAACGAGTCTTGGGGTGAACGACGGACCCCGGACTGGGATTACGAAACGGTGCAGCCCAAGTGCCGGGTCGACGGCGAAAGCGCAATCCTGGCCCTGCAACGCGGCGATTATCTGCAAGCCTTTGACCAGCTCTATCGCAGCCAAAGCATTTACTGGTACGACGCGGCCACCGTTGCCGAGCGGGTGCTGACCCTCGATGAACTCAAGCAGTACGTCGACACTCAGGTGCCTGCACCGCCGGCTCTCAGCCAACAGGATCGCGACAATTATGTGCCGTTGCCGGTAGCCGCGAACCTGCGCAACTTGCTCGGGCGGCGCCTGTTGCGTGAAGGGCGTTATGACGAAGCGCCGGCTTACTTCGACAACGTCGATCTGCAGAACAAGGCCAAGGCGTATGGGCTGTATCGTGAGGAAGCGGATGCTGCCTGGTGGCCGACCAAACGTGCCGCCGCGTTGTTTAACGCCGCTTTGACGGCGCGTCAGTGGGGGATGGAGATTCTCGGCTACGAAATGGCACCGGATTACGCCACATTTGGTGGTAATTACAGCCTTGAGAGCCGTGAGCTAAAGGTCGGCCCGTTAGTGGCTGAAGATGAGGTCGTGCGTCAGCAAGCCAGCGCCGCTCAACCCGATGAGCGCTATCACTATCGTTATGTCGCAACGGCTTTGGCCAGTCGTGCTGCCGATAATCTGCCTCATACCAGCCAGGCTTTTGCGGCGGTGTTGTGTGCGGCGGCGGGGTGGAACACCAGCCTTGAAGAAGAAAGTGCCTTCTATCAACGTTATGTAAAAGAAGGGCCGTACGTGGATTGGGCGGAAAACTTCGGTCACCAATGCCCTGATCCCGACTTTGAAAACGCCAGCAAACGTTATGTAACCCAGGCTACCGATGCTACGCGTTCGATGCTGCGGCCTTACAAGAAGCCAGTGCAAGTAGGCGCTATTGTGGCGATCACGGCGGCGGCTTTGCTGCTGATCAGTCGCCGTCGTCGTAGAGCGCAATAACCCTCAAGCCTGCTGCACAAAGGTCAGCCGCACCGCGAAGCCGATCAGCAGGCTGCCGAACAACCACTGTTGCACCCGCTGGGCCGATGGACTGCGTTGCAGCCAGCGGCCCAGTGCGGCGCCGACCAGTGCGTAGGCACTGTCGAACAACAACCCGACACCGACCAGCATCACGCCCAGCGTTGCAAATTGCGCGAGCACTGGCCCGGCGTGAGGTTCGATGAACTGCGGCAACAGCACCGAACAGAACAGCAGCGCCTTGGGGTTGAGCAGATTGGTCAGCAAACCGCGCTGGATCGCCTCGCGCCAATGCGATTTTTCAGTCGTGGAACCTGCACTGTTCAAGCTCGGCAGCATCGTGGTGCGCAGGCACTGAATGCCGATCCACAGCAGGTACGCGGCCCCGACCAGGCGCACCACGTCGAAGGTCCAGGGTGCCGTCTTGAACAGCGCTGCCAAACCCAGCGCAGCCAAGGCCACATGACAACCACGCGCTATGCCCAGCCCCAACGCCGTGGCCAGCGCCGCGCCTTTGCCCTGACGCGCGCCGGTCTGCAACAGCAGAATCATGTCCGGGCCCGGCAACAGGTACACCACCGCCAATGCCATGAAAAACAGCCAGAGTCCTGCCATGTTGCCCCCCATTCGTTGTCGATTTGGTGAGGTCAGTCTATGGCTGAAGAGCAGGGCAGGTGGTTGCGTAGTCAGCTTCTAAAGCTTCGATATTTGGCATAACCTGCCATTTTGTGATGAGCGAACTATCGGGATCTGCCAAACCATGAAACTGGACGCCTACGACCGCAAGATTCTCGCGGCGCTGCAACGGGACGGTCGCCTGAGCAACGTGCAATTGGCCGACGAGATTGGCCTGTCCGCCTCGCCTTGTTTGCGTCGGGTACGGATGCTGGAAGAAGCGGGAGTGATTCGCGGCTATCAGGCCAATCTGGATCGAGATGAAGTGGGCCTTGGGCTGACGGTGTTTGTCGGGGTCAAAGTTGAACGACACAACGATGAACAGGCCGAAGCCTTTCGCCTGGCCGTGACGGCATTGCCTGAGGTGATTTCGGCGTTTCTGGTGTCAGGGGAATCGGATTTTCTGCTGCAAGTAGTGGTGCCGGATTTGCGCGCCTATGACCGTTTTCTCACCGGGCGACTGCTGAAATTGCCGGGTGTGAGCGACATTCGCAGCAACTTTGCGATTCACACGGTGAAGACCCCGGGGGCGTTGCCGTTGGGGCATTTGCCGATTTAGATCGCGTCGACTGCATCGCGAGCAGGCTCGCTCCCACATTGGTTTTGTGAACGCCACAGATCAAATGTGGGAGCGAGCCTGCTCGCGATAGCGGTAGTTCAGTCTCCATCAACCTCCAGGCTTACATCTGCGTCGCCATCCCCTCCACATCCATTGCCGCCTGACGCAATGCCTCGGAGCGAGTCGGGTGTGGATGACAGGTCAGGGCGATGTCTTCGGCCGAGGCGCTGAACTCCATGGCTACGCAATATTCGCCAATCATCTCACTGACGCTGGGGCCCACAAGGTGCACGCCGAGGACTTCGTCGGTGCGCTCATCGGCCAATACTTTGGCGAAGCCTTCGGTTTCGTGATTGATCTTCGCCCGGCTGTTGGCGGTGAAGGGAAATTTGCCGACCTTATAGGCGCGACCTTCGGCTTTCAGCTGTTCTTCGGTCTTGCCGACGCTGGCCAGCTCCGGTTTGGTGTAGATCACGCTGGGGATCAGGTCGTAATTGACCTCGCCAGCCTTGCCGACGATTTGCTCGATGCAGGCCATGGCTTCGTCTTCGGCCTTGTGGGCGAGCATCGGCCCAGACGTGACATCACCGATCACCCAGACGCCAGCGGCCTCGGTGCGATGGCCCTTATTGGCGAGCATGCCGCGTTTGTCCGTGGCGAGACCGACGTTTTCCAGCCCCAGGCCTTGGGTGTAAGGACGACGACCAATAGCCACCAGCACATAGTCGGCTTCAAGCAACTCGGCGGTGCCACCCGCGGCCGGCTCGACGCTGAGCTGAACACCGCTCGCCGATGTCGTGGCGCTGGTGACTTTCGAACTCAATTTGAAGCTGATGCCTTGCTTGCTCAATGAGCGCTGAAGGGTCTTGCCCGCTTCGCCATCTACACCGGGGCAGATCCGATCGAGAAATTCGACCACCGTCACCTGAGCACCCAGGCGGCGCCATACCGAGCCCAGCTCCAGGCCGATCACCCCGGCACCGATCACCACCAAGTGCTTCGGCACTTCGCCCAGCGACAGTGCGCCGGTGGAGTCGAGAATGCGTTTGTTATCGATGTCCACGCCGGGCAGGGGAGTGGGTTCGGAACCGGTGGCGATGACGATGTCCTTGGCGCTTAGCTGGGTCTTGGCACCCTGGCTGTCGGTCACCGTGACTTTGCCCGGCCCGTCGATGTGGCCCCAGCCCTTGATCCAGTCGACTTTGTTTTTGCGAAACAGAAACTCGATGCCTTTGGTCAGCCCGGTAACGCTTTCATCTTTCTGTTTCATCATTTGAGCAAGGTTGAGGACAGGTTTGACCTCAATCCCCAGGTTGGCAAATTCCGCCCCCATGGCCGCGTCGTAGAGTTCGGAGGCATGCAGCAGCGCCTTGGATGGCATGCAGCCGACATTCAGGCACGTCCCGCCAAGAGTGGCGCGGCCTTCCACGCAGGCTGCTTTCAGACCCAGCTGGCCGGCGCGGATCGCTGCGTTATAACCGCCGGGGCCTGCGCCCAGAATCACGACGTCATAGGTGCTCATGGTGGTACTCCTGGTTTGAAGGACGGGATCGATAAAGGAGTCTTCAGTAAAAATTACGAGCGTAATATGTGCGTTTCGAGCCATTTCGGTCAAGGCTTCAGCTTGGCGACAGGTCCGGCGCTTTTAGATAGAGCGATTTACGACGAATATTTCACCACTTTCGTTATATCGTAACGAATTGTGATGTGAGCGATGGCTGGGGTGGTATGCAAGTCGATCTCGATGGCGATGGGGCACAAATAGCAGCGCTGCCGCGCTTTCAGCAGGCGGTCGTTCAAGGGCGTCGATTGCGGCAATTCGCAATTGGTTTGGGAGCCTTGGCGGCGATTGGGCTGGTACTGGCGTTTTTTGTCGGGCTATTTGCACCGCAGTCGCTCTGGCCGGTGTTGTTGGTCAATCAGAGCGCCGGTTTGCTGGTGCTGGTCGCCGGCCTGCAATCGGCCTGGTGGGTAACGCAGTGGCGCGCACGGGCGATGAATCCAGCATTGTCCGTGCCGGTGGTTGTCGCTGAGGAAGTTGTTGCCGCTGAAGGCTGGTACGAGCGGTTGCTGGACCGAATCAGCCAACGTTGGTTGCGCTTGCTAGGGCAGATCGGTGCGCCGACGCTATGGTTGGCTGGCTGGGCGTTATTGACGTTGTACAGCATCGAGCAAGTCTGGAATCTGACCTTGCCGCCCGCCGCGCTGGGGTTGTCGGCCAGTGTCGGCGCCACGCTGTCGTTGCTGCTGGCTTTTGGTTTGCTGGTGCTGGAGCGGCAACTGGCGCAGGAAAATGTCGCCCAGTGGCCCGAAGCAGGGCCGTTGGCGCAGCTGACACGGGTTGCGATTATTTGCCTGGTGCTCAGCGCCCTGTGTTTGTTGTTCGGCAGCGAAACATCGGTCTGGCCGGTGCGTCTGGCGGTGCTGATCGGCTTGCTGCCGGGGCTGGTCACCGTCGAGTTGCTGCTGCGGGCCGTGTTATCGCTGTTCAGTCCCCGTCGTGAACAGCTGGAACCGGCCTTGCTGGCGCGAAGCTTCGTCGCCGACATGCTGCGCTGGCCGCCGCAACCTTTGCTCGCATTGCAGCACGAGTTGCATAACCGCTTCGGTATCGACCTGCGGCAAATCTGGGCCTTTACCTACATGCGCCGGGCGTTTTTGCCGGTGCTGGCAGTGGTGGCTATCGTCGGTTGGTCGCTCACCGGCATTCACGAAATCCCCCTGCAAGGGCGCGGTATCTACGAGCGTTTCGGCAAACCGGTGGAGGTGTTCGGCCCTGGTTTGCACGCCGGTTTGCCATGGCCGCTGGGCCGCGTGCTGAGCGTCGAGAACGGCGTGGTCCACGAGTTGGCCACCAGTGTCGGTGAAGCGTCGGCACCGGTCGCGGCCGAACCTGCCGAAGGCCCGGCACCGGCGATTGCCAATCGCTTGTGGGACGCCAGCCATGTGAATGACAAATCCCAGGTCATCGCCAGTAGCCGCGCCGACAAACAGAGCTTACAGATCGTCAACATGGACGTGCGCTTCGTCTATCGCATCGGCCTGAGCGATCAGGCGGCGCTGGCAGCAACGTACAACAGCGCCGATGTGCCAACGTTGATCCGCAGCACCGCCAGCCGGATTCTGGTGCACGATTTCGCCTCGCGAACCCTCGATGGTTTGCTTGGCGAGGACAGGGTAGGGCTGGCCGAAGAGATCGGCCGTGCCGTGCAGGCTGACTTGCAAAAACTCGACAGCGGCGTGGAAATTCTCGCCACGGTGGTCGAGGCCATCCACCCGCCAGCGGGGGCGGCCAATGCTTATCACGGCGTGCAAGCGGCGCAGATTGCAGCTCAGGCATTGATTTCCCGTGAGCGCGGGGCTGCGGCCGAGGCGACCAACCAGGCGCAATTGCAGGCCAGCATCGCTCACGATCAAGCCACGGCCAGTGCTCATGAAATCAACTCGACCGCTCAGGCCGCCGACCTGAAATTTGCCGCCGAGCGAAAGGCTTATTCCAGCGCCGGCCAGGCCTTCGTGCTGGAGCAATACCTCAGTCAACTGACCCAAGGTTTGGCCAGCGCCAAGCTGCTGGTTCTCGATCATCGTTTGGGCGGCAGCGGTAATGCGCCGACCATCGACCTACGTACCTTCACGCTGCCGGCTGATCCTGCGCCGCCGCGTAATACCGTTCAGCCAGGAGCCGTCCATTGAGCCAGCCGACGCCTACACACAATCGCGATCACGATGACCACGTTGGCCACGATCACGGCCATGGCGGACATCACCACGGCCATCACCATCATCACCACGGTGATCCACACGAAGCTGGCCCTTTCCCGTGGCGGCGAATGGGATGGGCGGCGCTGCTGGTGGCGTTTGCCATTGCGGCGGCGAGCCTGGTGCAAGTGCGTTCGGGAGAGGCCACGGTCATCACTCGCTTCGGCAATCCATCGCGGGTGTTGCTGGAACCCGGTCTTGGCTGGCGCTGGCCGGCACCGTTCGAAGCGGCGATCCCGGTGGATCTGCGGCTGCGCACCACCTCCAGCGGTTTGCAGGATGTGGGCACGCGCGATGGTTTGCGCATCATCGTGCAAGCCTACGTGGCCTGGCAGGTGCAGGGTGATCCGGACAACGTGCAACGCTTTATGCGCGCCGTACAGAACCAGCCGGACGAAGCCGCGCGGCAGATCCGCACCTTTGTCGGCTCGGCGCTGGAAACCACCGCCAGCAGTTTCGATCTGGCCAACCTGGTGAACACCGATGCCAACCAAGTGCGCATCGCCGATTTTGAAGCGCAGCTGCGTCAGCAGATCGATCAACAGTTGCTCACCACTTATGGCGTGCGAGTGCTGCAAGTCGGCATCGAGCGTTTGACCTTGCCGTCGGTGACGCTCACCGCGACTGTCGATCGTATGCGCGCGGAGCGTGAAACCATCGCCACTGAACGCACGGCCATCGGCAAGCGGGAAGCTGCACAAATTCGCTCTGCGGCCGAGCGTGATGCGCGAATTGTGCAAGCCGATGCGACGGTGAAAGCTGCGGACATCGAAGCCCAATCCCGCGTCGAAGCCGCGCAGATTTACGGCCGTGCCTACGCCGGTTCGCCGCAGCTCTACAACTTGCTGCGCTCTCTCGATACCTTGGGCACTATCGTCGCACCGGGCACCAAACTTATTTTGCGTACCGATGCGGCACCGTTCCGGGTGTTGGTTGACGGTCCGCCGACGCTCGATAACAAGTCCGGGTCGCAGCCATGAGTTTAGTTCCACGTGGAACACATGAGTTGAGCAGCCCCTGGATTCAGGCCGGGCGCTTGGCTTTTCTGGCGCTTTACGCCGTGACTGTGCTGGCTGCGCTGGCGTGGGCATTCTCCAATGTGCGGCAAATCGACCCGCAAAATCGTGCCGTGGTGCTGCACTTCGGCGCACTGGATCGCATTCAAAATGCCGGTTTGCTGTTGGCATGGCCACGCCCGTTTGAGCAGGTAATCTTGTTGCCGGCAGCGGATCGGGTGATCGAACGTCGGGTGGAAAGTCTGCTGCGCTCGGATGCTGCATTGCAGGCGGATCGAGTGGCGAGTTTCGCCACGCCCATCAGCGATGCGCTTGCCGGCTCCGGTTATCTGCTGACCGGTGATGCAGGCGTGGTGCAACTGGATGTGCGGGTGTTCTACAAAGTCACTGAACCCTATGCCTTCGTTCTTCAGGGTGAACATGTGCTGCCGGCACTGGATCGGCTGGTGACCCGCAGTGCCTTGGCACTCACCGCTGCGCGAGACCTGGACACCATCCTGGTGGCTCGACCGGAACTGATCGGCGCCGACAATCAGGCCGCCGAACGTCGCGAACGTCTACGTGGCGATCTGGTGCGGGGCATCAATCAGCGCTTGGCCGAACTGACCGCGACCGGGCAGGGGTTGGGCATTGAAGTGGCGCGGGTCGATGTGCAATCGAGTCTGCCCGGCCCGGCGGTGAACGCATTCAACGCGGTGTTAACCGCCAGCCAGCAGGCCGACAAAGCCGTGGCCAACGCGCGCACTGAAGCCGAAAAGCTGACTCAGAGCGCCAACGAACAAGCCGACCGCACGCAGCAAGTGGCTCACGCCCAAGCCAGCGAACGCCTGGCCAAAGCCTCTGCCGACACCGCCACAGTGCTGAGCTTGGCCAAGGCGCAACAGCAGGGCACCGACCCGCAAATGCTGCTGCGTATTTACCGTGAACGGATGCCGAAGATTCTCGGGCAGGCCGGCTCGGTGACTACGGTTGATCCGAAAGACGATTCCCGCCTGATCATTCAGGGAGCTGCGCAATGACTGCCCAAACCGCCGCCGCGCCGAGCATGTTGTCCTCGGCTGAACAACGTAGCGCCGCGCGCCAGTTGACCCTGGCCATGCTTGCGCTTGGGTTGCTTGCGCTGGGCCTGATCTGGCGCTGGTTGTTGCCGGAGCAGACCGGAGTCAGCCAATTGCTATTGGGTTTTGCGTCCTTGCTGGTAGCCGTGCCGGTCATGCGCTCGGCGTGGTACAGCCTGCGTTATCCGAGCCTGCACGGGATCACCGATCAACTGATCGCCCTGGCCATGCTCGGTGCCTGGGCCACAGGCGATCTACTCACTGCGGCGTTGCTGCCGATCATCATGATCTTCGGCCACGTGCTGGAAGAGCGCAGTGTGATCGGTTCCCAGGAAGCGATTCATGCTCTCGGTAAACTGACCCGCAGCCATGCACGCAAGATTCAGGCTGACGGTTCCGTCGTTGAAGTCGACAACGGCACCCTCAAGGCCGGTGACCTCGTGGAGGTGCGTGCCGGTGATCGCGTGCCAGCGGATGGCCGAGTGTTGTCCGGTCAGGCAAGCCTCGACACCGCCTCGATCACCGGTGAGTCGGTGCCAATGGAGGCGGATGTGGGCATGTCGGTATTCGGCGGGGCGATCAATCTCGATGGCCTGCTGCGCATTGAAGTGACCCGCACCGGTAACGAATCGACCCTGGGTAAAGTCATTGCGCTGATGCAAAGTGCCGAACGTTCCAAGCCTCCAATCACCCGTTTGCTCGAACGCTACGCCGGAAGCTACATGGAGCTGGTGTTGCTGCTGGCCGCCGTGACCTGGTTTGTTACCAACGATGCGCAAGCGATGCTCGCAGTGTTGGTCGCGGCTTGCCCTTGCGCGCTGGTGTTGTCGGCACCGGCCACGGCCATTGCCGGGGTGGCGGTGGCGGCTCGGCACGGGATTCTGATTCGCAGCTCGGCGTTCCTCGAAGAGTTGGCTGACCTGACGTCGTTGGTGGTCGACAAGACCGGAACCCTGACGTTCGGCACCTTGCGCCTGCAGTCCATCGACAGTCCACTGGAGGATCGCAGTCACGTACTGAAGCTCGCCGCCAGCCTTGGTTCCGCCAGCAGTCACCCGGTCAGCCGCGCCTTGGCCGGGTTGGTCACTCAGGAACACTTTCTGCTGCTCTCTGACATTCATGAGCGTCAGGGGCTGGGTGTCGTGGCGATGACCGAGCAGGGCGAAGCGGCCCTCGGTCGTCCGGAGCTGTTCGCGCAACTGGGCATCGCCACATCAGCGGTGCCCGAACACGACGGCCCGATTGCCGGGCTGGCACTCAACGGTGAATTTCTCGCCTGGCTGTTGCTCGCTGACAGTGTCAAACCCGAGGCGCGGTTTGCCCTGAGCGAATTGCGTGAATTGGGTTTGGGTCGTCAGTTGTTGCTCACCGGGGATCGGCAGAGTGTTGCGCACACGCTGGCCCGGGATGTGGGCATCAGCGATGTCGAAGCCCAGGCCTTGCCCGAGGACAAACTCAATCGTGTGCTGAAAGAAATCGGCAGCGGATTCCGGCCGATGGTGGTGGGAGACGGCATCAACGATTCCCTGGCGCTCAAGGCCGGTGTGGTCGGTGTGGCCATGGGCGCAGGCGGTGCGGACATCGCGTTGGCTTCGGCCGATATCGTACTGATCGGCAGCGACCTGCGCCGGCTCGGAACCTGTGTGCGCTTGAGTCGCCAATGCCGCCAGACCTTGCAGGTCAATGTGATTATCGGGTTGGGCTGGACCCTGGCCATCGTCGCGTTCGCCGCATTCGGCTGGCTCGGCGCGGCAGGGGCGATGATTGCCGCGCTGTTGCACAATTTGAGCACGTTATTAGTGCTCGGGAATGCCGGGCGTTTGCTACGCTTTCAGGAACCCCTACTCAAGCTTAAGGATGAGGTGTGAGCGTCTACAACTTTTCAGAACTGTGTGCCGGATTTGTAGTCATCTAGGGTAAGGCGGTCATTTTCAACGATCGCCCGTGGGATGGTTTCAGTGTTGCAGGCAACACCGGGAATAGAAAAAGGCTATTAATTCGATAGCCTGCTATTTTTCAAGGATGGTCTACCCTCAGATTTGACGTCTGAAACAAGGGGGACTTTTCATGCTCGCGCAACTTCCACCGGCCTTACAGAATCTGCAATTACCGCTACGCTTGCGACTCTGGGACGGCCATGAGTTCAATCTGGGGCCGACGCCCAGCGTCACCATTGTGGTCAAGGACCCACACATGGTTACCCAGTTCACCCATCCCAGCCTCGACGCGTTGGGGGCGGCGTTTGTCGAAGGCAAGCTGGAGCTGGAAGGCTCTATCAGCGATGTGATTCGTGTCTGCGATGAATGGAGTCAGGCGCTGATCAACGAGGACGAAGATGAGCAACCGGTGCGCTCGGTTCACGACAAGGAAACCGATGCCAAAGCCATCTCCTACCACTACGACCTCTCCAACGCGTTTTACCAACTGTGGCTCGACAGCGACATGGCGTATTCCTGCGCCTATTTCGAAACCGGCAGTGAAACTCTCGAACAAGCTCAACAAGCCAAGTTTCGTCACCTGTGCCGCAAGCTGCGGTTGCAACCAGGCGAGTATCTGCTGGATGTCGGTTGCGGCTGGGGCGGGTTGGCGCGTTATGCGGCTCGTGAGTTCGGCGCGAAGGTGTTCGGGATCACACTGAGTAAGGAGCAATTGGAGCTGGCCCGTGAACGGGTGAAAGCCGAAGGCCTGGAGGATCAGATCGAATTGCAACTGCTCGACTACCGCGATTTGCCTCAGGACGGGCGCTTCGACAAGGTGGTCAGCGTCGGCATGTTCGAACACGTTGGCCATGCGAATCTTGCCGAGTACTGCAAAACCTTGTTCGGCGCGGTGAAAGAGGGTGGCTTGGTGATGAACCACGGGATCACCGCCAAACACATCGACGGTCGTCCGGTCGGGCGCGGTGCCGGTGAGTTCATCGAGAAGTACGTGTTCCCCAACGGCGAGCTGCCGCACCTGTCGATGATCTCGGCCGAGATCAGCGACGCGGGGTTGGAGATCGTCGACGTCGAGAGTCTGCGCCTGCATTACGCGCGGACCCTGGACCACTGGAGCGAACGCCTGGAAGACAATCTGGAAGCTGCCGGCAAACTGGTGCCAGAACAGGCTTTACGGATCTGGCGGTTGTACCTGGCGGGATGCGCCTATGCCTTCGCCAGAGGCTGGATCAACCTACATCAAATCCTCGCGGTGAAAGCCCATCCCGATGGCAGCCATGAACTGCCGTGGACCCGCGACGACATTTACAATTAGAGAATCGGTGAAATAAGCCGGGCGATCCGCATGCCGACCTGTTGCAGGCGGTGGGTCTCCCGGCTTTCTTCTTTGGCGATTTCGTGAGCCTGGGCGAAGTCATCGTTGAGCATCTGTTCCACTTCGGCAGCAAACGCACTGTCGACCGTCAGCAACATCACTTCGAAATTCAGCCGGAACGAACGGTTGTCCATGTTGGCGCTGCCAATGGCGCTGATTTCGCTGTCGATCAGCACCACTTTCTGATGCATGAACCCCGGCTGGTAACGGAACAGGCGTACGCCAGCACGTACGGCTTCGAAGGCGTAAAGGCTGGACGCGGCGTAGACGATCCGGTGATCCGCCCGCGACGGCAACAAAATCCGTACATCCACACCACGCAATACTGCCAGTCGTAACGCGGCGAACACCGCTTCGTCGGGGATGAAGTAAGGGGTGGTGATCCACACCCGTTCCATCGCCGCATGGATGGCTTCGACAAAGAATAGCGAACAGGTTTCGTAGGAATCCGCCGGGCCGGTGGCCAGCAATTGGCAGAGCACGCCGTCATCCGGATAAACCTCCGGCAGGATCAATGGTGGAAGCGAACGGGCTGCCCAGAACCAGTCTTCGGCAAAGGACTCCTGCATGCAGGCCACCACCGGCCCGCGCACTTGCACGTGGGTGTCGCGCCATGGCGCCAGGGGTGGTTTCTCGCCCATGTATTCGTCGCCGACGTTGAGGCCGCCGACAAAACCGACAATCCCGTCGACCACGACGATCTTGCGGTGGTTGCGGAAATTTACCTGAAAGCGGTTGAGCCAGCCGCTGCGGGTGGCGAAGGCTTTGACCTCGATCCCGGCATCGCGCAATGGTTGCACATAACCATGGGGCAGGGAGTGGCTGCCGATGCGGTCGTAGAGCAAGTAAATCGCCACGCCTTCGGCAGCTTTCTTGGTCAGCAAGGTGTGCAAGCGTTGGCCGAGGCGATCGTCGTGGATGATGAAGAACTGGAGCAATACCGCTTGCCGGGCGTTACTGATGGCGTCGAAAATCGCATCGAAGGTGGCTTGGCCATCAATCAATAGGTGTACTTCGTTATTCGCCAGGCACGGCATGCGCCCCAGTTTCGGCATGGCCCTCAACGACGCGTAGGCGCTGGAGGCACGAGCAGTCAGCGCCTCTTCTACCCAGGGGCGCCAGTTCAGCTCGGAGATTGCCTTGCGCATTTCCTCGTTGGCTTGCCGCCGGGCCTTGATATAGCCATCGAAGGTGCTGCGGCCGAAGACCAGATAAGGGATAAGCGTGAGGTAGGGAATGAACAGCAGTGACAGAGCCCAGGCTATCGAGCCCTGAGCGGTCCGAACGGTCAATACGGCATGGATGGCGGCAATCGAGCCCAGCGCGTGCAGCAGAGCGATCAGATAACCGAAAACATGCGGTCCAAAGTAATCCATGGGGCAGCCTTGCTCCTGAAGATTCAATGCTTAACAGACCATGTTCCGGGCAGAATGTCGCTATTTAATTGGCCCATGAACCGAAGCCCGTGGCTGACGTCTAACGGCCACTAATGATCAGGAGTTACTCGATGAACGTTCGTCTGCTGGGTTTGGCCATTGCGTTTGGTTTGACACTGCCTGTGGCTGCTCAGGCGCAGATGTTGCAGCCGGGCTTGTGGGAAATGACTTCAAGCAACATGAAGGTCGATGACCAGAACCTGCCCGATCTGCAACTGATCCTCGGCCAGATACAGAGTCAGATGACTCCTGAACAGCGCGCGCAGCTGGAGAAGCAGGGCATCACCATGGGCGGTAAGGGGATTCGGGCGTGCCTGACGCCCGAGCAGGTGAAGACCGACAACATTCCACTGACGGACCCACAATCGGGCTGCAAGCAGCAAATCACCGAACGTACCGGCAACCAGTGGAAATTCCGTTTCAGCTGCCCGAAAGCGCAAGGTGCGGGTGTCGCGACATTCCTCAGCGATCGTGAGTTCACCACCAAGGTCAACGGCACCTTCAACGCCACCGGCATTCAGCAGAAGGGTAGCCTCGATACTCGCGCTGTGTGGTTGGGCCAGGATTGCGGCACAGTGAAGCCAAGAGCCTAAAAGCATCGCGGGCAAGCCCGCTCCCACAAGGTCATACGCGATCCCTGTGGGAGCGGGCTTGCCCGCGATGACGTCCGTTTAGTCACCTTGAATCTTGGGCGGATTCAACAATTCACACACCGCCTCAATCCCTTTCTCCCCGAAGTTCTCTCCGCTGCCGCTGCGCATACTGACAAACCCGCCTTCCTTTTCCTTCTCTCCCACTACCAACAGATACGGCACTTTCTGGCTGTGCTGGCGAATCTTGTGGCTGATTTTCTCGTTACGCAGATCCGAGTTGGCCCTCAGTTCGCGGCGGCGCAGTGCCTGGGTCACTGAGTGCGCATAAGCGGTCTGACGTTCATCGATGTTCACGACCATCACCTGCGGCGGCGCTCGCCAGGTGTCCAGCTCCTGTTGGCTGGACCAGCACGTGCCGTAGATCCGTTGCTGCGACGTGCCGCTGATATGGTTCAGAGTGAACGCTTGCAATACCTTGGTGGTGGGAACATGCGGGCCTGCTGCGAAACTTTCAAAATCCCCCAAGCGATACAGCGATAACTGTTCGGTTGACGTCGCCTGGGGAGCTGGTTCCCGGCGGATCGAATGGTTGGTCGCCGCCAGTGCATGCATGCGCGCTTCAATAACAGGCAGCTCGGCCAGAGTTAAAGAGCGCTGGAAAGCAAACTCATAAAAGAAACCGTCACCTAGCGACGATCCGGTCCGCAATTGCGCGTGCGGAAAAAGCTGTTTGACGGCCATGGCCAACATCAGCGCGCAGGAACGGCGAAGGATCTCCAGGCCATCGGGCTCCTGGGGCGTGACGATACTGACCCGGGCATCGCCCTCGATCAGGAACCCACAGTCCACCAACACGCCGTCGACCCGACCGGCCACCGCCACGTTGGCCAACCCGAGACTGATACTCGCAGCGACTTCATACACAGTCAGCGGCTGATCGTACTCACGCAATGAACCATCGGGCAGGGTGATGTGGACCATGATCGTGTTCTCGAATGTTTTCGATAACGCGCGCTAGCGCATAAACCGTAGGGCTAAACCCTGGCAGCTGTCATTAAGACGTTGGTCGTGCCAGGCAATTTGCCCCGACACGACCGTAGTGGTGACGCTGTGGCGAAAACAATGGTGGGTGAAGGGCGTCCAGCCACATTGCGAAAGGATCGGCTGCCGGGAAACCGCAACGCCATCGGGCTCGGGTTTAATCAATACCAGATCTGCCCAATAGCCTTCGCGCAGGTAGCCGCGGTCGGGGATGGCAAACAAATCGGCGACCCGATGACTGGTCTTGGCCACGAGGGTGGTGATCGGCAATATCTCATCGGACACCAGCTCCAGCAACGCGGGCAGGGCGTGTTGCACCAACGGCAAACCGGACGGCGCCTGGCTGTAGGGTCGCTGTTTCTCGGCCCAGGTATGAGGCGCGTGATCGCTGCCGATCACATCCAGTCGATTGCTCAACAATGCTTTGCGCAAAGCATCGCGGTCGGCCTGAGTCTTGATCGCCGGGTTGCACTTGATCAGGTTGCCAAGGCTCGGGTAGTCGTGATCATCGAACAGCAAGTGATGCAGGCAGACTTCGGCGGTGATGCGTTTCTGTGCCAGCGGCTGGTCTTCAAACAGCGCCAGCTCACGGGCGGTGCTCAAGTGTAAAACGTGCAGTCGGGTGCCGTGTTGCCTGGCCAGATCAACGGCCATTGAGGAGGAGCGAAAGCACGCTTCGGCGTTGCGGATCAGCGGGTGAGCGGCGGGTGGAAGGTGCTCGCCGAACAGCTCTCGCAGGTTTGCGGCATTGGCTTCGATGCTGGGTGTGTGTTCGCAGTGAGCCAACAAAATGGTCGGCACCTCGGCGAAGAGCCGCTCGAGAATCCGTGGATCGTCCACCAGCATGTTGCCGGTGGAGGCGCCCATGAACACTTTGACTCCGGCCACCTCACAAGGATTGAGCGCGGCGACGGTATCGAGATTGTCGTTGCTCACGCCGAAATGAAAACCGTAATTGGCCACTGAGCTGGTCGCCGCTCGACGCTTCTTGTCGGCCAGCGCAGCGAGGGTCAGGGTGGCAGGGGAGGTGTTGGGCATGTCCATGAAGCTGGTGATGCCGCCGGCCACCGCCGCTCTGGATTCGGTATGGAAGCTGCCCTTGTCCGGCGCTCCGGGATCGCGGAAATGCACTTGGTCATCGATCATGCCCGGCAGCAACCATTGGCCGTTGGCGTCGATTTCCACGGCGGCCGTTTCACCTTCTATGCTGCTGGCGATCTTGACGATGCGACCATGGCTTACCAGCAAATCGCCGTCGAATTCACGACCTTCATTCACCAGCCGGGCGTTGCGAATCAACACGCTGCTCATGGTCAGAACTCGTTTTGCAGGGCTTTGTAGCCCCGCACCAAATCAACATTGGTACGCGCCACGTCCTCGGAAAACTCCGAGGCACTGACGCTCACCGGTGGGAACTGCGACAGGTCAGTGTTGGGGCCGATGCGCGTGGTGGAGGGCACGTAGAAGTCTTCAGGCAAGTCACGACCATCGACCACCGAGTTGTGCCGCACCACGCAACCGTCGCCCACCGCGCAGTTGAACAGTACGCTGTTGAACCCGATGAATACGCGATTACCAACGGTGCAGGGGCCATGCACGATGGAGCGGTGGGCGATAGAGCTGAACTCGCCGATGGTCACCGCCGCCCCCGACTTGGAGTGGATCACCACGCCGTCCTGGATGTTCGAATTGGCGCCGATGGTGATCGCTTCCATCTCGCCCGAGTCGTCCACTTCGTCGGCGCGAATCACCGCATAGGGACCGACGAACACGTTCTCGCCAATCACCACTTTGCCGCAGATGATGGCGGTTTTATCCACGTACGCCGACTCCGCAATCAACGGAAGATCACCCGAAGGATTTTTGCGGATCATGGCTTGTTCAACGCCTCATACAAGGTGTTGAGGTTGTATTCGAACAACCCGGCGAACGTGCTGGCCGGGCCAGTCGTCGCGAGGGCATCGGAGTACAGCGTGCCGCCGATATGCGCGCCGCTTTCATCGGCGATTTGCTTGAGCAGGCGTGCGTCCTTGATGTTTTCCATGAACACCGCTTTGACCTTGGCCTGACGGATCTGCGTGATCAGCGCAGCGACTTCGGCGGCCGACGGTTCACGTTCGGTAGACAGTCCTTGTGGCGCCATGAAGTCGATGCCGTAAGCCTGACCGAGATAGCCGAAGGCGTCATGGGAGGTCACGATTTTGCGATTACCCGGCGGCAGCGAACCGAGCTTGGTTTTGGCCTCGGCGAGCAAGGCATAGATCTTTTTCAGGTAGGCCTGGCTGTTGTGTTCGTAGTCGGTTTTGTTGGCAGGGTCGGCGGCGATCAGCGCTTTGGTGATGTTGCTGATGTACAACTCGGTGTTCGCCAGGTTGTGCCAGGCGTGTGGGTCGGGAATGGTTTCGCCGTCTTCATTCAGCGAGCGTGGAATGACACCGTGGCTGGCGCTGATGACCGGGGCTTTGGTCTCGGTGCTGGTCACCAGACGGTCCAGCCATGGCTCGAAACCTAGCCCGTTCTTGATGATCAATCTGGCCTTGAGCAATGCCTTGGCATCGTCCGGGGTCGGTTCGTAGGTGTGGGCATCGGCGTCCGGCCCGACCATGTTGGTGATCTGAATATGGTCGCCGCCGACCTGATGGGTCATGTCGGCGAGGATGCTGAAGCTGGTGACTACCTGGAGTTTTTCTGCTGCAGACAGCGACATCGACAGCATCAAACTGAACAGCACGAGTAAAGCGCGCATCGGGTTACACCTCATTGGGATGTGAGCAAAGGCGGGCGGCGCAGCAAACCGTGCACCGGACCGAACACCACGGACAGCAGATACAAAGCGCCAGCCACCATCACGATCGCCGGGCCGCTGGGTAGCGAGTAGTAGAACGACAGCAACAAGCCGAACCAGACCGAGAGGCAGCCGAGCAACGCGGCGATGACCATCAGTACCGGCAAGCGACGACTCCAGAAGCGAGAAGCGGCGGCCGGCAACATCATCAAACCGACCACCATCAGGGCGCCGATAGCCTGGAAACCGATCACCAGGTTCAGCACCACCAGCGTCAGAAATACCCCATGAGCCAGTGGCCCGAGGCGGCTGACGGTTTGCAGAAATAGCGGGTCGAGGGTGTCCAGCAACAGGGGTTTGTAGATGAGGGCCATGGCGATCAGGCTGAAGCCCGAGACCCAAATCATGCCGGTCAAAGTCGGCCCATCTACCGCGAGCGCCGAGCCAAACAGTAGGTGCAACAGGTCCAGTCGCTTACCGGCAATGCCGAGGATCAGCACGCCGCTGGCCAGCGATATCGGGTAGATCGCGGCCAGGCTCGCGTCTTCCCGCAGGCCGGTGCGGCGGGTGATCCAGGCGGCCAGTCCGGCCATACTCAGGCCAGCGCCGAGGCCACCAATGGTCAACGCGGGCAGACTCAACCCGGCGAACCAGAAGCCCAATGCGGCGCCGGGCAAGATGCCGTGAGCCACCGCGTCACCGATCAGGCTCATGCGTCGCAGAATCAAAAACACCCCAAGCGGTGCCGTGCTGCACGCCAGAACGAGACCACCAAGCAACGCCCGGCGCATGAATACGAATTCGTGGAACGGTTGCCAAAGCTGAGCGGCAGCGATCATCAAGCCACCTGCGTCTGAGGTTGTTGGCGAATCAGGTCGGTACTGGGGCCGAGGACGCAGCCGCTGCTTTTGATCAATAGGGCTTGGGGGATGTGTTGGCGCACGGCGGCCAGGTCATGACACACCACCACCAGCGTTCGACCTTCGGCATGCCAGGCATGGATGTGTTTCCAGAGCAGCGCCTGGCCGAGTTCGTCGAGCGCGGCATGGGGTTCGTCGAGCAACAACAAGGGGGCTTCTGCAAGACTCAACCGGGCGAGCAGGGCACGCTGCAATTCGCCCCCGGAGAGAGCCATCAATGGGCGATGTTCCAGGCCACTCAGGCACCAGTCTTCCAGCGCAGACTTGAGGCGTTGGCTGCGAATTTCCGGAGTTTGCTTGCTGCCCCAGAAACCTGCTGCCACCAACTCTTGCAGGCTGATGGGGAATTGCCGGTCCAGGTGTTGTTGCTGAGGCAGGAACGAAAGGCCGCCTTTGCGTGGAACATCAATGATGACTTTTCCGGTCAGTGGCTTTTGCAGACCGGCAATGACTTTTAGCAGGCTGCTTTTACCCGAACCGTTGGCACCGATGACGGCGGTCAGACTTCCTTTGGGCAATTGGAAATCCACCGACGGAGTGAGCGGTTGACCGGGAGCGCCCCAGCGCAAGGCTTGGCATTGGATCATGCGGCCTCCCAATTCCAGCGACTTTCGGCGACAGCATCGTGGGCATGAAGACTTTCGGCGTGAACGACTCGCACGTGAAAGGCGTTGATTCCGGCGGAGCGTTTCAGGGCCAGGTTCAAGCGTCGAGCGGCGTCTTCGCAGAACATCAGGTTCTGTCCATTGGCGAGGGCGAAGGCTTGTTCATCGGCGCGTTTCACGGCGGTTTGCACTGCGGTGCCGAGGGCTGCTTCCGCATCGTTGATCGCGGCGATCAGCGGCAGGTCATCCAGATAATCGTCCAGACGCAACTGCAATCGCGCATTGCTGCGTTGGCTATGCGGCGTGGCGACGATGCCTTTCGTGGAACCGAGCCAAGCCAGAACGTCGGCGTGTTGCAGCGACTTGTTGGCAAAGTCATCCACGAATTGTTGTTGAATCAACTGCCGCGAAAGTGCCGCTGAGCACGGGCAGGTTGAGGAATAAGGAACATCGATTTTTAGTTCCACGTGGAACATCGCGTTTTTCAAACTGGCTTCGATGCTCACCGGATAAGTTTTCCAACCGGCTAGCGGACTGATGAGCGCGGGTCTTTTGAGCAATAGATCGGTGTGAATTTTTAGGTAAGCGTTGCGGGAAAGTCCTTCATGGGTTTCGAGAAAATTTTGCAAGACTCGCCGCAATAACGCGGGCGAAAGGTTCTCCTGCTCAAGCATTTCCAACGCCAGATACAGCCGCGACATATGGATGCCGCGCGCCTCTCCATCGTCGAGGCTAACGCCAGCGTCGGCCTTTGCGCTCAGTCGCTGGCCATCGAATAAAACAGGAAGAGCAATGCCGCACATGCCCACCCAATCGAGTGGCAGGGCTTGGCGTGAGGCCTGCGCGGCGATATCCGGCAGAGTCAGCGCATTCATGAGCAGGTCCATCGTGGGAGTTGATTTGGCATGTTATATTATAACAATCAAATCGACGATGCCTTTTTCGTGAGCAGGCTTTCACCATGCACAGACGTCACTTGCTCAACCTGATTCTGGCCAGCGCGGCCTTCGCTTTACCCTTTGGTGTGTCGGCCACGCAAATTCGCAATGCACGACTGTGGCGTTCCGATGACAAGTTACGACTGGTGTTCGATCTGAGCGGGCCGGTGCAATACAAGACGTTTTCCCTGAGCGCTCCGCAGCGGCTGATCATTGATCTGAGTGGCGCCAATCTCAGTGGCGATTTCAGTCAGTTAGCACTCGGCAATACGGTGATTCGCTCAATCCGCTCCGGACATTTCGGTCAAGGCGATACGCGGATCGTCCTCGACCTCAGCGGCCCGGTGCAGCTCAACAGTTTCCTGCTGCCGCCCCAGGACGGGCAGGGGCACCGATTGGTGCTCGATCTGAAGACCGCCGCGCCGCTACAGATTGCGGCGGTGCCGTCGGAAAAACCTGAACCCGTCCCCGACAAGGCTCACCCCAAGCGCGACATCATCGTGGTGGTCGACCCGGGTCACGGCGGCAAAGACCCGGGCGCGGTCGGTGCCAAAGGTGAGCGGGAAAAAGACGTGGTGCTGTCGATCGCCCAATTGCTGGCCAAGCGGCTGAAGCGCGAGAAGGGCTTCGACGTGAAACTGGTGCGCAACGACGACTTCTTCGTCCCGCTGCGTAAACGCGTGGAGATCGCCCGCAAGCACAATGCCGACATGTTCATCTCGGTTCATGCGGACGCGGCGCCGCGTCTCACCGCTTCAGGTGCGTCGGTGTACTGCCTGTCCGAAGGCGGCGCGACCTCGGCCACGGCGCGTTTCATGGCGCAACGGGAGAACGGTGCAGACCTGCTGGGTGCCACCAGCCTGCTCAATCTCAAGGACAAGGATCCGATGCTCGCCGGGGTGATTCTCGACATGTCGATGAACGCCATCATCGCCGCCAGTTTGCAACTGGGCAGTACGGTGCTTGGCAGCCTGGCAGGCATCACCACGCTGCATCAGAAGCGCGTGGAACAAGCGGGATTCGCTGTATTGAAGTCGCCGGATGTGCCGTCGATTCTGGTGGAAACCGGCTTCATCTCAAACCCCCGCGACAGCCAGCGACTGGTGACTGCCCGTCATCAACAAGCCGTGGCGGATGGTTTGTTCGAAGGTTTGCAGCGCTATTTTCAGAAGAACCCACCGATGAACAGCTACATCGCCTGGCAACAGGAACAGAAAAAGATGCAGGCCTAGCAGCCGGTCATCCGGCTGCACGTGAACTTGCCGCTGCTGCCGCCGGAGCTGGAAAACCGATTAATGGTTGTCCAGCCAACCCGGCGGTTGTAGCCGACCCAGGCTTCGCCATCGGACGCGATGCCCGTGAAGAATGTCAGTTGCCCGTAGCGGCTGTTGGTTTGCGCCCATTGGCGTTTGCCGGCTACTTCGAAGCCGCGCAGATAGATCGTGCTACCGACGGTGTTAACGCTGTAAGCATTGCCATCGGCATCTACGCAGGCCAGCAGATTGGCGCTACGGGTGCAGTTGGCCAGGCTCGGGATTTGTCCCCAGGCATCGACCGCAATCAGCAGCGAAAGGCTCAATAGCGAGAGTTTCAGGGCGTTTCCCATGGCATTTCTCAAAAGGGCGGACGGTTTAAAGCATCGTGCCCTTTGTCGTGAGTAACAAGAGGGGAGTGGCTTATTTGTATTGTTATACTATAACATAAAAATACACCCGTTCTGATGATCCACCGCCATGACTGAACAAGAACTCCTCGCTCAACCCGCCGCCGATTACATGAACGACGCCCAGCAAGGCTTCTTTCGCGAGCTGTTGCTGGCTCAGCGCAGCGAGCTGCAGGAGCGCATTGCCGGCGAGTTCGACGCGTTACGCGAGCAGGAACCCCACAGCGATCCCGCCGATATCGGCAGCGCCGAAGAACAGCGCCAGTGGCAACTGCGCCTGCTGGAGCGGGAAAAGAAGCTCCTGGACAAGATTGCCGAAGCCCTCGAACACCTGGCTCGCGGTGAGTACGGCTGGTGCCGCGAAACCGGTGAGCCGATCGGTCTCAAGCGCCTGCTGCTGCGACCCACCGCCACTTTGTGTATTGAAGCCAAAGAACGTGAAGAGCTGCGCGAACGCCATCAACGGGCGATTTGACCGGCCACATCCTGATGAGGAATACCTGATGCCCAATCGTCTCCCCGTGACCGTCCTGTCGGGCTTTCTCGGTGCTGGAAAAAGTACACTTCTTAATTACGTACTACGTAATCGCGAAAATTTGCGTGTCGCGGTGATCGTCAATGACATGAGTGAGATCAACATTGATGGCAGCGAAGTTCAGCGCGATGTCAGCCTGAACCGTGCCGAAGAAAAACTCGTGGAAATGAGTAACGGCTGCATCTGCTGCACCTTGAGGGAAGATTTGCTCGAAGAAGTCAGCAAACTCGCCAGAGACGGTCGTTTCGATTACCTGCTGATCGAGTCCACGGGGATTTCCGAGCCTTTGCCCGTAGCGGAAACCTTCACGTTTCGCGATGAAGAAGGGCAGAGCCTGGCCGACATCGCGCGGCTAGACACCATGGTTACCGTGGTCGACGGCATGAACTTCCTGCTCGACTATCAGGCCGCCGAAAGCCTCGCTTCCCGTGGCGAAACCCTGGGCGAGGAGGACGAACGCTCGATCACTGACCTGTTGATCGAGCAGATCGAATTCGCCGACGTGATCCTGATCAGCAAGATCGATTTGATCAGCAGCCGCGAACGCCAGGAGTTGATCGCGATCCTCGAACGGCTCAATTCCCAGGCGGAAATCATTCCGATGGTCATGGGCGAAGTGCCGCTCAAGAAAATCCTCAACACCGGGCGCTTCGACTTCGAAAAAGCCGCTCAGGCGCCGGGATGGTTGCAGGAATTGCGCGGTGAACACGTGCCGGAAACCGAGGAATACGGTATCGCCTCCACGGCCTATCGGGCGCGGCGACCGTTTCATCCACAACGCTTCTTCAGCTTCATCGACCGTCCGTGGGTGAACGGCAAATTGCTGCGCTCCAAGGGCTATTTCTGGCTGGCCAGCAAACACAGGGATGCTGGTAGCTGGTCCCAGGCCGGCGGTTTGATGCGCCACGGTTTTGCCGGGCGCTGGTGGCGTTTCGTGCCGAAAAACCAGTGGCCGCAAGACGAAGAAAGCACCGCAGGGATCATGGAAAACTGGACGGCCGCCACCGGTGATTGCCGTCAGGAACTGGTGTTTATCGGCCAGAACATCGACTTTGCGCAACTCGCCGCCGAACTCGATAACTGCCTGCTGACGGATGCTGAAATGGCCTTGGGTGTCGAGGGGTGGCAGTTACTGCCCGATCCGTTCGGTCCTTGGCACGAAGAGGCGGCCGCATGATGTTGGCGCCCAGTCTTAAGCTGCGACCGGTCATTCGTCAGGTTCAAGGTGATACGCCAAAAGCGCTGACCGGAATTCTGGACGACGGCATAAACCTGGCCCTCTGGCAACGCCAACTCCCAGCGCACATTGCCGATTTCGGTCGTTTGTTGTTGTCCCTGAACGAGCCGCTGGCCGAGTCGCTGTCCCTGGAAATGCCCGGCGATGACGCCGAACCCAATCTCCACGGTTTAGCCTCAGGCTTCAGCGATCTGGAAGGTTACGAAGGCTTTATCGCTGATGTTTCCTGGCTGGTCAGCGCCTTCGCCTGCCTGTTGGGCGCCGAGCGTATCGGCCTGCGCCTGCGGGTTCTGGACACAGCCATGTGCCCGCGTTTCCACGTCGATCATGTGCCGGTGCGGTTGATCACCACCTACGCAGGTATCGGCAGCCAATGGCTGAAAGAAGGGGCGATGGATCGCCAGCAATTAGGCAAACCTGAGGCCGAACCGCCGGATGAGTCGCTGATACAGCAGATCACCAGTGGCGAAGTGGCGCTGCTTAAAGGGGAGAAGTGGCACGGCAACGAAGGCTTCGGTTTGATCCACCGTTCGCCGCAACCAGCGCCGGGCGAGCGTCGTTTGATTCTGACCCTCGACTGGCTGAGTTAACTGCTCAAGGTTTGAGCCAGGTTCCCTGGCTCTGCGCTTCGCAAAACGGCTTCAAATATGCCGCATCGGTGGCCACGCCGTAATAGTGAATATCCTGCCGGTAAGGCATATTGGCAACTTGAGCGTTGCTGCACACCCCGAACGCGCCGGTAGGGCATTGGTCGACGTACTGCACCTCGACTTTCTGCCCGGGCAAATTCGGCTGGCAGAATCCGTCGGCGAACAGTTTTTCCGGGATGTTGCGGTTTTGCTGGCAGACCTTCACGTCGAGCCGCTCAGCCGTGCTGTGCACCACGCAGGCCTGAGCCAGCGCTTCGCCCGACGTGAGCGCCAGAAGCAACGACCATCCCATCAACCGCATTCTTTACCTCCTCAGAAAACCTCGACCATGTTGCAGAACATTCCCACCCACGTCATTGCCGGCCCGTTGGGGGCCGGCAAGACCAGCCTGATCAAGCACCTGCTGGCACAGCGGCCCGCGGGTGAGCGCTGGGCAGTGTTGATCAACGAGTTCGGCCAGATCGGCCTTGATGCCGCGCTGTTGACCCAGGACGCCGATGGTATCGCACTGGGGGAAGTGGCCGGGGGCTGTTTGTGTTGCGTCAATGGTGCGCCGTTTCAGATCGGCCTCGGGCGGTTGCTGCGCAAGGCACGACCGGATCGACTGTTCATCGAACCCTCCGGGCTAGGGCATCCGGCGCAGTTACTCCGGCAATTGAGTGAGGTTCCGTGGCAAGGCGTCCTGGCGGTGCAGCCGTGCGTGCTGGTGCTGGATGCTCAGGCGCTCGCGGCCGGGAAACCGTTGCCTGCGGCGCAACAGCAAGCCATGGACAGTGCCGGGTTGCTGTTGCTGAACAAGGCGGAAGGCCTCGACGATAGTGATCGCCAGCGAATCGCCGCGCGGTTGCCGAAACGTCCCTTGTACTGGACGCAGCAAGCCGTCTTGCCATTGAGTGAGTTACCGGGGCTCGGGGCTCAGGCTGTCGGGGGTGTGGATAACTTTGTCGTGCCCAAGGGATTGGCGAAGATGCCGGCCATCTGGACCGACCCCACGCTGCCGATTTGCTTGAGTCAGGCGCAGGAAGGTGGCTGGAGTGTTGGATGGCGGTGGCATCCGAGTCAGGTATTCGATGCCGTATTGATCGGGAAATGGCTTGAGCGCCTTGAATGGCGGCGGGCGAAGCTGGTTATCCACAGCGCCGAGGGGTGGGTGTCGGCGAATGCGGTGGATAACTCGTTACTGGATTGGCAGATCAGTGAATGGCGTCGGGATTCGCGCATGGAGTTGATTTTCAGTGAGCAGCAGGATGTTGAGGTGTTGCAGGAAGGTCTGGCGGGATGCAGGGCTCAAGCGAATTAGCTGATTTTTGCGCAGTCTGTGAAGGCCTCTTCGCGAGCAAGCCCGCTCCCACAGGGGGCTGTGATGTGCACACAAGTTGTGCAGCACAACAGATCAAATGTGGGAGCGGGCTTGCTCGCGAATGGATTTAACTGACAACAACTACCTTCAAGGCCGCCACTTGGTGTGTTCTTGCCGCCACTGGCTCAGTTCAATCACCTCGGCTCTGGGCTTCGCGATATCGACCACCGGCGGAGTGTCGTCGAACGGCATCGGGTAGGGCGCGAGCTCGATCTGTGCGCTGTGGGCGCCGAACTGGGTGATGGTGCCGGTGTGGCGGGTTTCGCCGGTCACGGTGAATTCGAAGTTATACACACGGGCCAGGCGCCGACGGCCGTTGGCGTCTTTAATGAAAGCGATCTTCTTCAAGGCTACGTTGCCGTCCAGCAGCTCGATCCGAAGCTTGGCGCAATGCTGCATGACCCGCTCCAGCGCACGTTCGCGCAAGCCGTGGTTGTGCCACAACCACGCGCCACCGGTGGCGAGCAGCATCAGCACGAAGATGTTTCCGAGGGTCAGCATCAACAGGGTGCTCCAACAAGATAGTGCCAGCTTAACTGCGTCGCCGGTCTGTCGTACAGGCTGCGTTTAGTCGCATACTGCGCGGCTCGAATTTCAATCGTTTGACGGAAAACTCACCGCATGAAACGTACGCCCCATGTGCTCGCCATCCAGTCCCACGTGGTGTTCGGCCACGCTGGCAACAGCGCCGCGGTTTTCCCGATGCAGCGGGTCGGGGTGAACGTGTGGCCGCTCAATACCGTGCAGTTCTCCAACCATACGCAATATGGCCAGTGGGCCGGGGAAGTGCTGGCTCCGCATCAGATTCCGGAATTGGTAGAAGGAATCGCGGCGATCGGTGAGCTGGGCAATTGCGATGCCGTGTTGTCCGGCTACCTCGGCAGCGCGGCCCAGGGCCGGGCGATTCTCGCGGGCGTGGAACGAATCAAATCGATCAATCCCAAAGTGGTATACCTCTGCGACCCGGTGATGGGCCATCCGGAGAAGGGCTGCACCGTTCCAGCCGAGGTCAGCGATTTTCTGCTGGAAGAGGCGGCAGCGGTGGCCGACTTCATGTGCCCGAACCAGTTGGAGCTGAACAGCTTCTCGGGACGCAAGGCGCAGTCATTGTTCGATTGCCTGGCCATGGCGCGAGCGCTGCTGGCGCGCGGTCCGAAGGCGGTGCTGGTCAAGCATCTCGACTATCCCGGCAAACCGGCAGAGGGTTTCGAGATGTTGCTGGTGACCGCTGAAGGCAGCTGGCACCTGCGTCGGCCGCTGCTGGCGTTTCCACGTCAGCCGGTGGGCGTTGGCGATCTGACCGCCGGGCTGTTCCTGGCGCGTGTGCTGCAGGGTGACAATCTGGTGAGCGCCTTCGAATTCACCGCGGCCGCGGTGCATGAAGTGATGCTGGAAACCCAGGCTTGCGCCAGCTATGAGCTGGAACTGGTGCGGGCGCAGGACCGGATCGCCCATCCGCGGGTGCGGTTCGAAGCGACCTCAATCAGCCTGTAATCGGGTGGTTGTCCCAATCGCGAGCAGGCTCGCTCCCACAAGGTTATCGCTGTACCTGTGGGAGCGAGCCTGCTCGCGATAGCGATCTGAAGAGCGCTGGATAACTGTCTGCTCAGGCGTCGCCCTTGATGTCCTGATAACGCTTTTCCAGTTCCTGACGAATCTGCCGACGCTGCTGGGCCTGCATGTACCGACGCTTGTCTTCACTGTTCTGCGGTTGCAGCGGCGGGACCGCGGCCGGTTTGCGCTGGTCATCCACCGCGACCATGGTGAAGAAGCAGCTGTTGGTGTGGCGCACCGAGCGCTCGCGGATGTTCTCGGTCACGACCTTGATGCCCACCTCCATCGAGGTGTTGCCGGTGTAGTTGACCGACGCCAGAAAGGTCACCAGTTCGCCGACGTGAATCGGCTCGCGGAAGATCACCTGATCCACCGACAGGGTTACCACATAGCGGCCGGCATAGCGGCTGGCGCAGGCGTAGGCCACTTCATCGAGGTATTTGAGCAGGGTGCCACCGTGGACATTGCCAGAGAAATTGGCCATGTCGGGGGTCATCAATACCGTCATCGACAGCTGGGCGTTTCCGGGTTCCATAACGTACTCACGGGTTCAAGGCAGGATTCGGGGTTACACCTCTGCGGGTGCTTGGTTTTTCAAACCAACAGTTATCGGGACGCCGGGCGGATGGTCGCCGTCACGCCCGGATCGATCTGTTTCCATATATTGCACCGCCTTTCTGCCAGAAGTCGCAGTGTTACCCTTCGAAAGGCCACTCCAAGGAGCCTACGCCATGCATGCCATCAGTTTCATTCAGGATCTGGCAGTGATCATGTTGATCGCGGGTGTGGTGACCGTGCTCTTTCATCGTCTCAAACAACCGGTGGTGCTCGGCTATATCGTCGCCGGCTTCATCATCGGCCCGCACACGCCGCCGTTCAGCCTGATCCACGATGAAGCAACCATCAAGACCCTCGCCGAGCTCGGGGTGATTTTCCTGATGTTCTGCCTGGGCCTGGAGTTCAGCTTGCGCAAGCTGTTCAAGGTTGGCGCCACGGCGTTTATAGCGGCTTTCCTGGAAATCGTCCTGATGATCTGGATCGGCTATGAAATCGGCCGCTGGTTCGACTGGAATACCATGGACTCGCTGTTCCTCGGTGCGATCCTGGCGATTTCCTCGACCACCATCATCGTCAAGGCGCTCAACGACCTGAAGATGAAGAACGAACGTTTTGCCCAATTGATCTTCGGCGTGCTGATCGTCGAAGACATCCTCGGCATTGGCATCATCGCGTTGCTGTCGAGCATCGCGGTCAGTGGAACAGTCAGTTCCGGCGAGGTCTTTTCCACGGTCGGCAAGCTTTCACTGTTCATGATTGTCGCACTGGTTATTGGCATTCTGCTGGTGCCCCGACTGCTGGCCTATGTGGCCAAATTCGACAGCAACGAGATGCTGCTGATCACCGTACTGGGCCTGTGTTTCGGCTTCTGCCTGTTGGTGGTCAAACTTGAATACAGCATGGTCCTCGGCGCGTTCCTGATCGGCGCGATCATGGCTGAATCGCGACAACTGCTAAAGATCGAGCAGTTGATCGAGCCGGTTCGCGACCTGTTCAGTGCCATCTTCTTCGTCGCCATCGGCCTGATGCTCGACCCGATGATCCTGCTGCAATACGCCTGGCCGATCGCGGTGATCACCGTGGCTGTGGTGTTGGGAAAGATGTTGTCCTGCGGCCTCGGTGCCTTTATCGCTGGTAATGACGGACGCACCTCACTGCGCGTGGGGATGGGGCTCTCACAGATTGGCGAATTCTCTTTCATCATTGCGGCGTTGGGCATGACGCTGCAGGTCACCAGCAACTTTCTCTACCCGGTGGCGGTGGCCGTCTCGGTGATCACCACGCTGTTGACGCCGTATCTGATTCGCGCGGCCGATCCGCTGTCGATCAAGCTTGCTGCGGTGATGCCACAGCGTCTGGGCCGTGTGCTCGGGATGTATGGCGAATGGCTGCGCAGCATTCAGCCTCAGGGCGAGGGTGCACTGTTGGCGTCGATGATCCGGCGGATTCTGTTGCAGGTAGGGGTCAATCTGGCGTTGGTGATTGCGATCTTTTTCTCGGGCGCGTTCTTCGCCGAGCGCATGTCCGTTTACCTGCAAGGCTGGATCAGCGACCCGAGCTGGCAGAAAGCGTTGATCTGGGGTGGGGCGTTGCTGTTGTCACTGCCGTTCCTGATCGCCGCCTATCGCAAGCTCAAGGCGCTGTCGATGCTGCTGGCAGAGATGGGTGTGAAGCCGGAAATGGCCGGCCGCCACACACAGCGAGTGCGTCGGGTAATCGCCGAAGTGATTCCGATCCTCTCGCTGTTAGTGATTTTCCTGCTGCTGGCAGCCTTGTCGGCCAGTATTCTGCCGACCAACAAGTTGCTGGTGCTGATCGTCATAGTCGCGGCCGCGGTGGCGGCGCTGCTCTGGCGCTGGTTCATCCGTGTGCATACGCGAATGCAGGTGGCCTTGCTGGAAACGCTGGACAATCACAAGGAATCGTCCGGGCATTGAACACGCGATGCATCAGGGTAAATCAGCTTTCCAGCCAGACGTCCCGCGCCCAGTGCCATACCGATTCCCAGGTTTCTTCGGCGAGCAACTCTTCTTCAGCCAGCCACAGCACCACGGTGCCGTCTTCTTCGACCAGGTAGTAATTGTCACCGTCCTGGCAGATCGGAATCATGCTGCGATCGACGCCTGCGTCCCAGGCGTTGGCGGCAACGTCCGGCAGGTAGGTGTGGGACTGCGGATCGGTGACAGTCACTGGCTCCAGGCTGCCGTAGACCACGTCGCTGACGGTCAGCAAAAATTCTCTGAAGACGAATGGGATATCGATGAACAGTTGCTCTTCGATTTCCACAATCTGATCTTCGTCAGGCAATTCCAAGGGGACCGGTACCGGTTCGTTGGCTTCACGCAGTTGTTCGATGATTTCTTCCACGTCCGGGATCCTCTTGCTTGATGGCGCGGTTTAGTTGGGGCGGTTTATACAGTAGCTCGCTATAGATGCAACCGCGAAATAGAAAACCCCGGCCGAGGCCGGGGTTTTATTACAACAGGTGAAACGCGGGAATTGATCAGCCGTTCTGGCGGATACCGGCCACCAGCCAAGGCTGGTTTTCGCCCTGTGGACGTTCCATGTTCCAGCTTTCGCTGAACACTTCGCCCTGATCAAAGCGCGAGGACTTCGATACACCGCTGAAGGTCAGGGTGGCGATAGTCTTGTCCGCACGGTCATCAACGCCATCCAGTTGTACCTGGAGGTTATCGATGTAGGTCGACTGGAAGCCGTCGCCCAGATCGGCACGTTCGCGCTTGAGGAACTCCAGCAGTTGCGGAGTCACGAACTCGGCGATCTTGTCCATTTCGTTGGCATCCCAGTGTTGCTGCAGGGACTGGAAGTGGTTGCGGGCCGCTTCAACGAAGTTGTTTTCATTGAACCAGGCTGGCGCGTTGATCACCGGACGAGCAGCAGCAGGTGCAGCCGAACCGCCGAAGATCGAACCCATGGCTGTTGGTTTCTGTTCGAACACTTCACGCTGCATCGGCGCGCCGGCTGGAGCCATGTGCTCCTGCTGCTTGCGACGACGGGCGGCGATGAAACGGAAGACCAGGAAGGCGATGACCGCCATGATCAGGATGTCGAAGATCTGCATGCCCTGGAAGCCGTCGCCCATGAACATGGAGGCCAGCAGGCCACCGGCGGCGATACCGGCCAGAGGGCCGAGCCAGCGCGAAGCACCGCTGGCCTTGGTGGCGGCGCCAGCAGCACCGGCCGCACCCGCAGTGGCAGCAGCGCCGCCTGCAGCAGAAGAAGGAGCCATTTGGCTGGTCTGGTGAGTCGGCGCAGCGCCGGAGCTCTTGCCACCACCAAAGCGCTTGGCGGCATTGGCGTCGAGGCTCATCGTCAGGCCAATGCACAACGCCATGGCGATGCTAAGAAAACGTTTCATAAAGGGAATTCCCAATTTGTGGAAGGCACGCGCGCCATGTTGCACAGCTGAAGTGTTGCTGGCTAGCGGCAGAGTGTTTCGGGCTTTTGCTTGACAGGTTGTGTTCAGCTTCAGTCAGCGCAATAAGGCCTGTTAGTTTTGGTCTGTAGGACGAGTGGATTAGTTCTGTAGGAATGACCGCAGCGGGCTGAGCGCAGATAGATCGTTCCCACGCTCTGCGTGGTAACGCCGCCATGGACGCTCTGCGTCCACTGTGACGCGGAGCGTCACGGGATGCATTCCCACGCAGAGCGTGGGAACGATCAGGCCTGATTAGATCGCTTCCAGCTTGGCGTAACCCAGCATCAACCACTTGCTGCCTTCGCTGAAGTTCACCTGTACCCGCGCCTGAGCGCCGGCGCCTTCGAAATTCAGGATCACACCATCGCCGAACACCGAATGCCGCACGGTCTGACCGAGGCTGAACCCGGTGTCCGGGATCTCGCTGCCGCCGAACAGACTGCTGGAGCTCTGCTGCTGGCCACCGCCGAACGGACGGCTGACGCTGTTGGACAGCCGCACTTCCTGAATCAGGCCTTTCGGCACTTCACGTACGAAACGCGACACCTTGTTGTAGGTCTCGCTGCCGTACAGGCGGCGGGTTTCAGCATAGGTCAGCACCAGATTCTGCATCGCCCGGGTGATACCGACGTAGGCCAGGCGGCGTTCCTCTTCAAGACGGCCGGGTTCTTCCAGGCTCATCTTGTGCGGAAACAGGCCTTCTTCCATGCCCACCAGGAACACGTAAGGGAATTCCAGGCCCTTGGCGCTGTGCAGGGTCATCAACTGAATGCTGTCTTCGTGTTCGTCGGCCTGGGTGTCTCCGGCCTCCAGCGAGGCGTGACCGAGGAACGCTGACAGTGGCGACTGCTCTTCATCCTCTTCCGGGTTTTCGAAGTTACGTGCGGCGCTGACCAGTTCCTCAAGGTTTTCTACCCGGGCCTGGCCTTTCTCGCCTTTCTCCGCCTGGTGGTAGGCAATCAGCCCCGATTGCTCAATGACGGTCTGAGTCATCAAGTGCAGCGGCATTTCCAGGCACTTGGCGGCGAGGTTCTCGATCAGCTCCATAAATGCCCCAAGGGCACCGGCCGCGCGACCGGTCAGGCCTTTGTTCGCCACCAGCTGACGCATGGCTTCCCACATTGACACATGGCTGTGGCGTGCATGATCGCGGATCGCTTCGACGGTTTTTTCGCCAATGCCACGGGCCGGAACGTTGATTACCCGCTCCAGGGCCGCATCGTTGCCACGGCCTTCCAGCAAACGCAGGTACGCCATGGCATTCTTGATTTCTGCCCGTTCGAAGAAGCGCTGACCGCCATAAATGCGATACGGAATGCGCTCACGCAGCAAGGCTTCTTCCAAAACGCGCGATTGGGCGTTGGAGCGGTACAAAATCGCGATATCGCTACGAGCCAAGCCGGTTTTCAGCGCGCTTTCGATGGTTTCAACCACGTAGCGTGCTTCATCGTGTTCGTTGAACGCCGCGTACAGATTGATTGCTTCGCCTTCGCCGCCATCAGTCCACAACTCTTTGCCCATGCGCCCGGTATTGTTGGCGATCAGGGCGTTGGCGGCTTTGAGGATCCCGGCGGTGGAGCGGTAGTTTTGCTCCAGACGAATGATCTGGGCATCGGGGAAATCGTCGGAATACTGATAAATGTTCTCGATTTTCGCGCCGCGCCAGCCATAGATCGACTGATCGTCGTCGCCGACCACCATCAGACTGTCGCCACCCTTGGCCAGCAGACGCAACCAGGCGTACTGCACGGCGTTGGTGTCCTGGAATTCGTCCACCAGAATGTGCCGGAAGCGCTTCTGATAATGGGCGAGCAGGCCCGGGTTATCGCGCCACAGATCGAGGGCGCGCAACAGCAGTTCAGAGAAATCGATGACACCGGCGCGCAGGCACGCGGCCTCATAGGCTTCATAAATGCTGCGCATGGTCGCCAGGAACAGATCGCCGCTGGCTTGAATATGTTGTGGGCGCAGACCTTCGTCTTTCTGCCCGTTGATGAACCACTGGGCCTGTCGGACCGGCCAGCGTTGCTCGTCCAGGCCCAGCTCGCGGATCACCCGCTTGACCAGCCGTTGCTGGTCGTCGCTGTCGAGAATCTGGAAAGTCTGGCTCAGGCCGGCTTCCTGCCAGTGCGCCCGCAGCAGGCGGTGCGCCAGGCCGTGGAAGGTGCCGACCCACATGCCGGCCGGGTTGATACCCATCAGCTGCTCGATGCGATGACGCATCTCGGCAGCGGCCTTGTTGGTGAAGGTCACCGACAGAATGGAGTGGGGCGAGGCGTTTTCGACCTGGATCAACCAGGCGATACGGTGCACCAGCACTCGGGTTTTACCGGAGCCAGCACCGGCCAGGACCAACTGACGACCCACGGAGGCGGCTACGGCCTGACGTTGGGCATCGTTGAGGGAGTTCAGCAGAAGGGAGAGATCATCGCGCATCGGGGCATTCTAGGGTGCGCCGTCACACCGGGCAAACCGAGCTTTGCATTAGCCGATGAAAGAAGCACCGATGACGACCGGTCGGTCACCGGCTGCAAGCGTTGGCGGGGCTCGTCTGGCTGCTTTTGGACCAGGGCGAGCGGCTCGAACTTTCGTCTATTTTATGAGCTTGGGCTGTTTGGTACGGGCATTTGCTTGTGTATGCTCCGTCCACAATTCGGGCTCGCATGCTCACTATAAGAACAAGAACATTGCCTATGACCCTCAGCTCCGACCTGTCGGGCCCCTCTGTGGAGCCCCGGGTTATCCGCAAACAGTACGCCATGGAAATGGCGGTCGAACGCACGCGCCTGCTGTACCAAGGCTCACTGTTGCCTACGCTGTTCATGCTGATCAACGGTCTCGTGTGCGCCGGCCTGCTCTGGAGCCCGCAGCGTTACTTCGTGGTGAGCGTCTGGCTGATCTGGTTATTGTCGCTGGTGGCATTGCGGGTGATTCAAGTCGCGGCTTTCGATTCGGCGATTCCCGACCGTCAGGCCCATCCGGTCTGGCGTCGCATGTTCATGCTCGGCTCTGCGATGACTGGCCTGACCCTGGCCGGTGCCGGCATCGCGTTGGTGCCCGCTGATAATTTCATGCAGCAAGCCTGGGTGTTCGGCCTGATCGGCGCCGCGGCGCTCTCGGCCAGCGTCGCCTATGCCGTCAGCCTGCCGGCTTTTCTGTCCTTTACCTTGCCCTGTCTGTTACCGGCCATCGGCTATCTGCTCTGGGGCGGGGATGAACAGGAACAGGGCTGGGGCTGGTTCGGGCTGATTTTGCTGGGCTCGTTGAGCGTGGTCGCCTGGCAGGTCAATCGGCTGATCAACCAGGGGTTGTTGCGGCGCTTTCAAAACCAGGCCCTGATCGAGCACTTGCAGCAGGCGCAACGTCGCAGCGATCAGCTCAACCACGAACTGGCCAAGGAAATCGACCAGCGCCGCCGCGCCGAAGACGAATTACGTGAAACCCAGGTCGATCTCGAAAACCGGGTCGTCCAACGCAGTCTGGAGCTGGACGCGGCCAACCAGGCCTTGAGCAAGAGCGAAGCGCGGCTGGCGCTGGCGTTGAAGGCGAGCGAACTCGGTTTGTGGGACTGGAACCTGCAGACGGACGAAGTCCATCACACTCAGCTCCAGGAGTTGTTCGGGCTGGAGCCGGAATACGTGACGGCGATGCTCCGCCACCTCAAGCCGAGGCTGCACCCCGACGACTTGCCAGCGCTGAAGAGGGCGCTGGTCGAGCATTTGAAGGGCCGTACCGAGGATTATCAGATCGAGTACCGGGTTCGGCATGGTGATGGCCATTGGGTCTGGATCGAGGACCGTGGGCGAGCAGTTGAGCGCAGCGAAAACGGCCGGGTGATCCGAATGGTCGGCACCCGCCGCGATATCAGTGCCAGCAAGCACCTGGAAGAACAGCGTCAACTGGCGGCGACGGTGTTCGAGGCCGCCAGCGAGGGCATCGTCATTCTTGACCCTAATTACGCGCTGATTGCTGCCAATCAGGCCTTCAGTCGGGTGACTGGCTATGACATCGACGACATGCTCGGGCGCAATGTGGTCGAGTTACCCTGCAGTCGCGACGCGCGCCGGCACTACGCAGCGATTCGTCAGGCGCTGGAGCAGCACGGTAGCTGGCAGGGCGAGCTGGTCGAAACGCGCAAGAATGGCGAGTTGTATCCGCAATGGCTGCAACTGAATGCGGTGCGCGATTCACGGGGAAAAGTTAGTCATATTGTCGGCTTCTTCGCCGATTTGTCTGCTCGGCGTGAGTCCGAAGAGCGCATGCGTTACCTCGCCCATTACGACGAACTTACGGGATTGGCCAACCGATCGTTGTTTCGCGAACGGCTGCACAAGGCTCATCAGCGGGGGCGTCAGGGCGGTCGGCGCAGCCTGGCGTTGCTGCACATCAATCTGGATCGATTCAAGCTGCTCAACGACAGCCTCGGCCACGAAATCGCTGATCAGCTGTTGCAGAAAATGTCCCGGCGCCTGGTCAATGCGCTGCCGGAAGCGGACACCATCGCCCGGTTGTCCGGTGATGAATTTGCGGTGCTGTTCGATGCCTATGGCAACTTGTCGAGCCTGGCGCGCGTAGCGACCCGATTGTCGGCCAAGCTGCGTTTGCCAATCACCGTCGAGGGTCATGAATTGGTGGTGAGCGCGTCCATGGGCATCAGCCTGTTGCCGGACACCGCGCGGGAGATTTCCGTGTTGGTCAGCCAGTCGAACATGGCCATGCAGCATGCCAAACACTTGGGCGGCAACAATTTCCAGTTTTATACCGACAGCCTGCAAGCCAGCACGCTCGAGCGTTTGCAACTCGAGAACCAGCTGCGCAAAGCCATCGAAGAAAAGCAGTTGAAAGTGTTTTATCAACCGAAACTCTGCCTCGCCACCGGCCGGCTGAATGCCGCCGAGGCATTGGTACGCTGGCATCACCCGACCCTGGGCCAAGTGCCGCCGGGGGATTTCATCGGCTTGGCCGAGGAAACCGGGTTGATCGGCGCTATTGGCGAGTTCGTTTTACGCCAGGCCTGTTGGCAAGCCTGCGAGTGGCAGCGTCAGGGACTGGAGCCGATTCGGGTGTCGGTCAATCTGTCGGTGCATCAGTTGCGTCAGGGGAAACTGGTGAGCCTGGTGCGCCAGGTGCTGGAGGAAACCGGTCTGGCGCCGCACTACCTGGAACTGGAGCTCACCGAAAGCCAGTTGCTGGACAGCGTCGAGCACATCATTGCGACCTTCCAGCAGTTGCGCGACCTTGGGGTGAAACTGGCCATCGACGATTTTGGCACTGGCTATTCGTCGCTGAGCTATCTCAAGCGCATCCCTGTGGACTACGTGAAAATCGATCAGGCGTTTATCCGCGGTTTGGGGGAGGGCAGCGAGGACGCGGCGATCACCCGGGCGATCATTGCCATGGCTCACGGGTTGTCGTTGAAGGTGGTGGCTGAAGGGGTGGAGCGGCCGGAGCAGCTGGAGTTTCTGAAAGTCGAGCGCTGCGATGAAGTGCAGGGGTATTTGATCAGTCGTCCGGTCGAGGCCGCCAACCTGGCCGAGCTTTTACGTCGCGACGCCAACCCTTTGTAGCCGCTGGCTTCGCCAGCTGCTACAAGGACCGAGAGGGCTACATGGAGCGCATGGCGCATGAAATGGGGACATTGAGTTACGCATTGAGCAGGCAAAAAGCCGATTCATGTAGTATAACTACAAGCGTGCTACATCCCCGGCACCTGCCAATAACAAAGAGTCCATCCCCTTGAATCTGCTGCAACACATCGCCCAGTCCCGCCACCTGTTACGCAAGTCGGAGCTCAAAGTCGCCGACCACGTGCTGCTTGACCCTGCGGCGGTGATGCACAGCTCCATGGCCGACCTGGCCCACAGCGTGGGCATCAGCGAGCCGACCATCGTGCGGTTTTGCCGCGCCATTGGTTGCTCCGGGTTCCAGGATTTGAAATTGAAACTGGCGCAGAGCCTGGCGGCCGGCGCGAGCTTCGGGCAGTTCGCGATCCATGAAGACGATTCAGTCGCCGATTACAGCCTGAAAATCTTCGACACCACCCTGCATACGCTGATGGAGGTTCGCGAGAAACTCGATCCGGTGGAGTTGCAGAGGGCTGTGTCGCTCATGTCTCAGGCCCAGCGTGTCGAGTTCTATGGCTTCGGTGCGTCGGGCGCAGTGGCGGCGGATGCCCAGCACAAGTTCTTCCGTTTACTGCTGACTGCAGCGGCGTATTCCGACCCGCACATGCAGGCGATGTCGGCGGTCACTTTGAAGCCGAGCGACGTGGCGATTTGTATTTCCCAATCCGGGCGCTCCAAGGACCTGTTGATCACGGCCAATCTGGTGCGCGAGAGCGGCGCTTCGTTGATCACGTTGTGCCCGAGCCAGACACCGTTGGCCGAGTTGTCGACCGTCAATCTGGCGATCGATGTGCATGAAGACACCGAAATCTATACGCCGCTGACGTCGCGCATTGCGCACCTGGTAGTGATCGATGTGCTGGCGATGGGTGTGGCCATGGCCCGCGGTCCGAGCCTGGTCAATCACCTGAAGAGCGTCAAACGCAGCCTTCGCAGCTTGCGGCTGTCGCCCAAATCGGTGAAAGCGCTGGACGATTGATTCTGATCTGAGATTGCTGGAAGGTCGTACCGACCTTCATTCGCGGGCAAGCCCGCTCCCACAAGGAACGGCGGTGTTGCGCAAAAGGCGTGAACACCACCGAACCCTGTGGGAGCGGGCTTGCCCGCGAAGGCGTCATCAAATTCACCACATCAATCGATTATTTTCATCTCCCTGTAACCCTCCCGCCGCCAAACCGTCATCCCAGGCACCTATCTTGTAACTCCCGTACTCGCCTTGGGAGACTCGAAATGGCTCAGCCCTACGAAGAACGCAACAGCGCCGTCAAAACCCGTCGTCAGCAAGAAGATCAGCGCCGCATGGAATTTCGCCGCGCCATCGAAGATCGCTGCGAACGCCGCCAGCTACTGGCCGAAATTGGCGATTTTCCTGACGATCTGGAACTCAATTACTGGCAGGCGGCTCCCGCAACTTCCCGTCGAAACGCTCAACCAGCGCGCTGATCTGCGCCCGTTCGCTGCGGATAAACGCAAGGAATGCATGGGCCACCGGTGACAGCCGTTTGGCCTTGGCCTGCACCAGGCACCAACTGCGGTACAGCGGCAGCTCTTCGACTGGCAACTCGATCAATCCGCCGGTTGCCAATTCAAGGTTCAGGGCGTGGCGCGTCAACAGCGCCACGCCCAGACCCGCCAATACGCATTCACGCTGCGCTTCGGCCGAGGCCACTTCCTGGGTTTGGGTGAAGTGCACACGTTTCTCTTTGAAATACTCTTCGCAAGCCAATCGCGTGCCGGAACCGTGTTCGCGCAACAGCAGCGTGTAGGGCTCAAGATCCTGCAAGCGCAGCGGGCCCATGTGACACAGTGGATGATCCGGCGGCGCCACGGCGACAATCGGGTTGTTGAGGAACGGTAGAAACTCCAGCCCCATGTCCTGTGGGACCATCGACATGATCACCAGATCATCACGGTTATCCGACAGGCGCCGGATGACCTGGCCACGGTTGACCACCGTCAGGTGCAGGTTCACCTCCGGGTGCTGGCGCTTGAAGGCGGCAAACAGGTGCGGCACGAAATACTTGGCGCTGGATTCCACCGCCAGTTTCAGCTGACCCTGCAGTGAGCCTTGCATGTCTGACAGCTGCATATCGAGGTTTTCCAGGCGCCCGAAAATGTCCCGGCTGGCGCGCTGCAGTGCTTCGGCCGCCTCGGTCATGTAGAGTTTTTTGCCGACATAATCGAACAAGGGTTGGCCGATCAGCTCTTCGAGTTGACGAATCTGTAGGCTCACGGCAGGTTGTGTGAGAGACATTTCGTCGGCAGCGCGGCTGTAGGACCTTAAGTCGCACACCTCATTGAAGATCTGTAATTGACGCAACGTCATACGCATCAATGACTTACGCATTTTCTAGAAACCCTGAGCGGAGGCTGACGCCTCAACTATAAGTCTTTGCTTATGTGTAACCCAATTATTATTCATTTTTGTTAATCCCTTGCGAAGGCTAGTGTGGAGCTGCGACTGAATTGAAACATTTGGTCACGCGTCGACCTGGTATGACAGGTCGTGGGTACCACCGGCTCAAGGGAACCTCCAAGTGATAAAAAAGATCCTGATCGCCAACCGTGGTGAGATTGCCGTACGAATCGTGCGTGCCTGCGCCGAGATGGGCATTCGCTCCGTCGCGATCTATTCCGACGCCGACCGCCATGCCTTGCATGTGAAGCGTGCGGATGAGGCCCACAGCATCGGTGCCGAGCCACTGGCCGGCTACCTCAACCCGCGCAAGCTGGTGAATCTGGCGGTGGAAACCGGTTGCGATGCGTTGCACCCCGGCTACGGCTTCCTTTCGGAAAATGCCGAGCTGGCAGACATCTGTGCCGAACGCGGTATCAAATTCATTGGTCCATCGGCTGAAGTGATTCGCCGCATGGGCGACAAGACCGAAGCGCGCCGCAGCATGATCAAGGCTGGCGTACCGGTCACCCCGGGCACCGAAGGCAACGTGTCGGGCATCGAAGAAGCCCTGACCGAAGGCGACCGCATCGGTTACCCAGTGATGCTCAAGGCCACCTCCGGTGGTGGCGGACGCGGCATTCGTCGCTGCAACAGTCGCGAAGAACTCGAACAAGCCTTTCCGCGGGTCATTTCCGAAGCCACCAAGGCTTTCGGTTCGGCGGAAGTGTTCCTGGAAAAATGCATCGTCAATCCGAAACACATCGAAGCACAGATTCTCGGCGACAGCTTTGGCAACGTGGTGCACCTGTTCGAGCGTGATTGCTCGATCCAGCGTCGCAACCAGAAGCTGATCGAGATCGCTCCGAGTCCGCAACTGACTCCGGAACAGCGCGCCTACATCGGCGACCTGTCGGTGCGTGCGGCCAAGGCTGTGGGTTACGAGAACGCCGGCACCGTGGAGTTCCTGCTCGCCGAGGGCGAGGTGTACTTCATGGAGATGAACACCCGGGTGCAGGTGGAACACACCATCACCGAAGAAATCACCGGCATCGACATTGTGCGCGAGCAGATCCGCATCGCGTCCGGCCTGCCGCTTTCAGTGAAACAGGAAGACATCCAGCATCGCGGTTTCGCGTTGCAGTTCCGGATCAACGCCGAAGACCCTAAAAACAACTTCCTGCCGAGCTTCGGCAAGATCACCCGTTACTACGCGCCCGGCGGTCCCGGCGTGCGCACCGACACGGCGATCTATACCGGCTACACCATTCCGCCGTTCTACGATTCGATGTGCCTGAAACTGGTGGTCTGGGCGCTGACCTGGGAAGAAGCGATGGACCGTGGCTTGCGAGCTTTGGACGACATGCGTCTGCAAGGGGTCAAGACCACCGCCGCGTATTACCAGGAAATCCTGCGTAACCCGGAATTCCGTAGCGGCCAGTTCAACACCAGCTTCGTTGAAAGCCACCCTGAACTGACCAATTACTCGATCAAGCGCAAACCCGAAGAGCTGGCCCTGGCCATCGCCGCCGCCATCGCCGCCCACGCAGGCCTGTGAGGAATAGAACAATGAGCAAGCAAATCCACGTTACCGACACAATCCTGCGCGACGCCCACCAATCGCTGCTCGCCACCCGCATGCGCACCGAAGACATGCTGCCAATCTGCGACAAGCTCGACAAAGTCGGCTACTGGTCGCTGGAATGCTGGGGCGGCGCGACCTTCGACGCCTGCGTACGCTTCCTCAAAGAAGACCCATGGGAGCGTCTGCGCCAACTGCGCGCGGCATTGCCTAACACGCGTCTGCAAATGCTCCTGCGTGGCCAGAACCTGCTGGGCTACCGCCATTACAGCGACGACGTGGTCAAAGCCTTCGTTGCCAAGGCAGCAGTCAACGGCATCGACGTGTTCCGCATTTTCGATGCAATGAACGACGTGCGTAACCTGCGAGTCGCCATCGAAGCCGTGAAAGCCGCTGGCAAACACGCTCAGGGCACCATCGCCTACACCACCAGCCCGGTGCACACCATCGAGGCGTTCGTGGCCCAAGCCAAACAAATGGAAGCCATGGGTTGCGACTCCGTGGCGATCAAGGACATGGCTGGCCTGTTGACCCCGTACGCCACTGGCGAGTTGGTCAAGGCTCTGAAAAGCGAGCAATCGCTGCCCGTGTTCATTCACTCCCACGACACCGCCGGTCTGGCCGCGATGTGCCAACTCAAGGCCATCGAAAACGGCGCCGACCACATCGACACCGCAATCTCCAGCTTCGCTTGGGGCACCAGCCACCCGGGTACCGAGTCGATGGTCGCCGCCCTTAAAGGCAGCGAGTTCGATACCGGCTTGAACCTGGAACTGCTGCAAGAGATCGGCCTGTACTTCTACGCCGTGCGCAAGAAGTACCACCAGTTCGAAAGCGAATTCACCGCCGTCGACACCCGCGTTCAAGTCAACCAGGTACCGGGCGGGATGATTTCCAACCTGGCCAACCAGTTGAAAGAGCAGGGCGCGTTGAACCGCATGAGCGAAGTGCTGGCGGAAATCCCTCGCGTTCGCGAAGACCTCGGCTTCCCGCCGCTGGTGACCCCGACCTCGCAAATCGTCGGCACCCAGGCGTTCTTCAACGTGCTGGCCGGCGAGCGCTACAAGACCATCACCAACGAAGTGAAGCTGTACCTGCAAGGCGGCTACGGCAAAGCGCCGGGCACCGTGAACGAAAAACTGCGTCGTCAGGCGATCGGCAGCGAAGAAGTGATCGACGTGCGTCCGGCCGATCTGCTCAAGCCGGAAATGACCAAACTGCGTGCCGAAATCGGTGCCGTGGCCAAGTCTGAAGAAGACGTGCTGACCTACGCCATGTTCCCGGACATCGGCCGCAAATTCCTCGAAGAGCGCGCAGCCGGCACCCTCACGCCAGAAGTGCTGTTGCCGATTCCGGAAGCGGGCGGCGTGACGTCGGCCGGCGGCGAAGGCGTGCCGACCGAGTTCGTCATCGACGTTCACGGCGAAACCTACCGCGTCGACATCACCGGTGTCGGCGTCAAGTCGGAAGGCAAGCGCCACTTCTATCTGTCCATCGACGGCATGCCGGAAGAAGTGGTGTTCGAACCGCTCAACGAATTCGTCAGCGGCGGTAGCAGCAAGCGCAAGCAAGCCACTGCACCGGGCCACGTCAGCACCACCATGCCGGGCAATATCGTCGATGTCCTGGTCAAGGAAGGCGACACCGTGAAAGCCGGCCAGGCCGTGCTGATCACCGAAGCGATGAAGATGGAAACCGAAGTCCAATCGGCCATTGCCGGCAAAGTCACCGCCATCCACGTGGCCAAGGGCGACCGGGTGAACCCGGGCGAAATACTGATCGAGATCGAAGGCTGAGTTAACAGCCTCGATATACCGCTTTAAACCTCGGGGGGGCATGTGCTCCCCTTTTTTTCGCCCGGTATTTGGGAGTGCCACAATCCTTGTGTGGGAGCGGGCTTGCTCGCGAATGCGGAGTATCAGCCAATATGAATGCTGAATGTCACGCCGCATTCGCGAGCAACTAGGATCGCCGCACCGCCGCACCCACAAGGCTTACTGTGCTGAATCAGTGAGGACAAGGCGAGTGAACCCCGAGTAGGAGCTGCCGAAGGCTGCGATCTTTTCGTTAACCCCGCTTCAAATACGCCTTCCCATAATGCCGCTCCATCCGCGCCTGAATCAGCTCCAATCCAATCGACATCAGCCAATAAATAATCGCCGCTGTCGTGAGCATCTCGATATAGCGATAACTCGAGCGCCCATACGATTGCGCCAGGAACATCACTTCCCAAACCCCCATCACCGAAATCAGTGACGAATCTTTGAGCATGGAAATGAACTGGTTGGTGGTGGGCGGGATGATGGTGCGCATGGCTTGGGGCAGGGTGACGCGCCAGAAGATCACGGTTTCGCGCATGCCCAGCGCCAGCGACGCTTCGCGTTGGCCATGGGGGACGCCGAGGATGCCGGCGCGGAAGATTTCGCTCAGGTACGCGCCGTAGTTCAGCGACAGGGCAATGATGCCGGCGGCGATGGCGCCAGGCACGATGCCCAATTGCGGCAAGCCGAGATAGATCAGCAGAATTTGAATCAGCAGCGGTGTACCGCGAAAGAACGAGGCATAGAAGCTCGCGATACCGAACGCCACCGCGCTTTTCGACAACCGAGCCAAAGCCGTGATGAAGCCCAGCAGTGATGACGCCACGATCGAGCACAGGCACAAAAACAGCGTCAGCGCTGCGCCTTGCAGAAAGCCGTTGGGCGCCAGGTGCAGGCCGATCAGGTTCGGCAGTTTGTCGAGGATGATCGAGAACTTCAGGTCGAAGCTCAGGAAGAAACTCGCGAACAAGCCGAACATTGCTGCCCAGGTCAGGTACAGCCGCGTGCGGAATCCGAAGATCCGTTGCAGCAACGACTCAGCCACCGGTTGCGGTGGTTGAGGAGGTTTGGGGAAAGAAGTCATTTACTGATGTCGGCGCCGATCCATTTTTGCGACAGCTTGCTCAAGGTGCCGTCCTGTTTCAACTGGGCAAACACATCACGTACTTTGGCGTCCCACTGGGCGTCGCCTTTTTCGATGGCCACCGAGTTCGGCTCCGAGTACAGCGGCTCACCAGCGAGCTTGAAGCGCTTGTCTTCGTTCAGGCGTGGTTGTGCGGTCACCAGGTTGGTAAGAATCGCGTCCAGACGAACGCCAGCGCCCAGGCCCAAATCCTGGAACGCGACGTTGTCGGTGTCATACGGAGCGATCTGCACATTCTCGAACGGGTACTGCAATTGGATGTCTTCGGCGCCTTCGATCACCAGGTTTTTGTTCAGGTAGCTTTCATAGCTGGAGGCGCTGGTAAGGCCGACTTTTTTGCCGCTCAGGTCCTTGGCGCTGTGAATGCTGTCGTCCTTGGCGTTGACCACAATCACGGCAGGGGAGGCGTAGTACTCCACCGGGAAGTCGAAGACTTCGGCGCGGGCTTTGCTCGGGGTCATGGAGCAGATGCAGATGTCGTAACGCCCGCTCCAGCGACCGGCGGCGATCACGTCCCAGGACGGCGTTTCGAGGCGCAGCTTGACGCCCAGTTTGTTTGCCACGGCCTTGGCCACATCGACGTCGAAACCGTCGAGCTGGTTTTGATCGTTGAGGAATGAGAAGGGCGGATAGCTTTCCATCAACACGCCCACCAGTTCTTTCTTTTGCTCGATGCGATCCAGAGTAGCGCCCGCAAAGGCTTGGGTAGAGGCAGCCAAAATCGTCAGGCCCAGGGCCAGCAGTGGTTGAAATTTCACAGTTGATCCCTGAAAAAAAGAGGTTGTTATTAACCGGGTGGTGCGTATTAAATAGTTATAAGAAAGACTCTGATAGTGAGTTATTTTCATAAGCTTATGAGTGAAAAGAATATGGGCGCAGGCAGCACGGTAATTCTAGATGGCGGCATGGGTCGTGAGCTGCAACGCCGAGGGGCGCCGTTCAGGCAGCCCGAGTGGTCGGCGCTGGCTTTGAGCGAAGCACCGCAAGCGGTGGAGGCGGTGCATGCGGCTTATATCGAAAGCGGTGCCAACGTGATCACCAGCAACAGTTACGCGGTGGTGCCGTTCCATATTGGTGAAGAGCGTTTCGCGGCTGAAGGTCAGGCCCTTGCGGCGTTGGCCGGTGAGCTGGCTCGGCGTGCAGTCGATGCGGCGGGCAAACCGGTGCGCGTGGCCGGCTCATTGCCGCCGTTGTTCGGCTCCTATCGCCCGGACCTGTTCGATGCCGCGCGGGTGACTGAACTGCTGACCCCTCTGGTCAATGGCCTGGCGCCGCATGTCGACTTGTGGCTGGCTGAAACCCAGAGCTCGATCGTCGAGGCACGAGCGATCCATGCCGGTCTGCCGAAGGATGGCAAGCCGTTCTGGCTGTCGTTTACCTTGAAGGATGAAGACACCGACGAAGTGCCGCGTTTGCGCTCCGGTGAGCCCGTGGCTGAGGCCGCTGCGGTGGCGGCGGAGTTGGGCGTCGAGACTTTGCTGTTCAATTGCAGCCAGCCAGAAGTGATCGGCGCTGCGATTGATGCGGCACGGGAAACCTTCGAACGCTTGGGGGTGAAGATTCACATTGGCGCGTACGCCAATGCCTTCCCGCCGCAGCCGAAAGAGGCCACGGCCAACGACGGTCTGGACCCGTTGCGCGACGATCTCGACCCGCCGGGTTATTTGCAGTGGGCAGCTGATTGGCAGAAGCGTGGGGCCAGCCATTTGGGCGGTTGCTGCGGGATCGGGCCGGAGCACATTGCGGTGCTCGCCCAGAAACTGGTTTGAAAGATCGTTCCCACGCTCCGCGTGGGAATGCATCCCGCGACGCTCTGCGTCGCCTTCCGGATCGAACGCAGAGCGTCCGTGGTGGCATTCCCACGCAGGAGCGTGGGAATGATCATCAGGTGCGGCACTCCACCAACGTTTTCACCTGCCCCGACCCCGTCTGGTTTTCATCAGACAGCCACCGCTCGAACCCCGCGCCAATCGCCGGCCATTCCGAATCCAGAATCGAATACCACGCCGTGTCACGGTTCTGACCCTTGACCACCATGTGCTGACGGAACACCCCTTCAAAACTGAACCCCAACCGCTCCGCTGCATATTTGGAACGGGCATTGCCGTTGTTGCATTTCCATTCCAGACGCCGATAACCCAAGGCAAAGGATTCCCTGGCCAGCAGGTAAACCGCCTCGGTACTTTTCGGGGAACGCTGCATCGCTGCGCCGAAGGTCACATGGCCGATCTCGATGCGGCCCTGAGCAGGGACAATCGACATCAGGCTGAGGATACCTTGTACGTCGCCGCTGGCGCGGTCGATCACGGTGAAGAAATACGGGTCGCTGTTGGCCGCATGATTGTTCAGCCAATCGTTGAAAGCGCTGCGCTCCGGGAAAGGACCGTAAGGCAAATAATCCCAGAGCTTCGGATCCGCGCCCGGGCCTTCCAGGGCTTCCCACAAACCGTCTGCGTGACGGGCCGGGTCAAGTTTTTCCAGGCGGATGAAACGCCCTTCGATCAGTTGAACCGAGGGTGGCGGAACACCTTGCCAGTCCGCGAGTGAAGTCGACATGCTGCTCTCCTTGAACCTTATAGGGCGTGGCGAAACTGGATGAAACCGGGGCGTTCGGCGATGCGCTCATAGAGCTGGATCGCGGTGGCGTTGGTTTCGTGGGTCAGCCAATGAACTTTGCAGCACCCATCGGCCTTGGCCGTGGTGTAGACGAATTCGATCAGTTGCCGACCGACGCCGGTGCCGCGGGTTTCTGGCGTCACCAGCAAGTCTTGCAGATAGCAGGAGTTTTCGATGCTCCAGTTCGAGCGGTGATAGATGAAATGCACCATGCCCACCGCTTTGCCATTGGCCCAGGCCAGCGCCCCGTGAGTCGGTTCGCTCGGGTCGAGCAGGCGCTGCCAGGTGCTCTGGGTGACTGCGTCGGGCAATTCGGTGTTGTAGAAGCGCAAGTAGGCTTGCCACAGCGGCAGCCAGGCGGCGTGATCGTCGGCGGTAACCTGGCGGATGTCGATCTGACTCATGTTCGTTCCTTATCGCATCAAGTGGGCGAGGGCCTGGTCGTGAACATCAGGGCTGGCGGCCAGCCCCTCGCGCACACCGGCGATGTCTGCGGCACTACGGTTCTGGCTGAGTTTGCGTTTGCCCTCCAGCCGCTGGATCGGCAAGGCAAAACCGACGATGGCCTTGAGCATGCCGTCGATATAGTCGGCGGGGGCATCGGCAACCTTCCACGGCTGGGTGCGACCGGCTTCATGGCGCTCGGTCAATGCGCTGACCAGATCGCGCAGGCGATCGGTATCGGTGAACACTTCGCCAGTGCCATAAGCGTGTACGGCCACGTAGTTCCAGGTTGGCACCACTTTGCCGTGTTCGGCTTTGGCCGGATAAAACCCTGGGCTCACATAAGCGTCGGCGGCGGCAAATATCACCAGCGCTTCAGCGCCGTTCTGCAGTTCCTTCCATTGCGCATTGGCTTTGGCGAAGTGGCCGTAGAGGGTTCCATTCGGGCCGTGGTCAGCATTCAGCAGCAGAGGCAAATGACTGGCTTGCAGGCCTTGCACACCGTGGGTGACCAAAACGCCAAGACGGGCGCCGAGGATGTGCTGATGCAGCTCATTCAAATCATTGATGGCGAAATTGCTGGGCGTATACATGGAAATATTCCTTGGCGAATGCCTGCATCCTAGGCAGGCTATTGGTCTGTTGTAAGAGCCATTAATGGCCAATTTCATAGGTCCATTACCATGTCGAACACGCCGCTTCCCTCGTCGTTCAATCCGGCGGGTATCGAACTCGACCGCCGCCAGGGCCTGAGTCGTCAGCTCTATCAAGCGCTGCGGGTGCGAGTGCTCGACGGACGACTGGCCAGCGGCACACGACTGCCAGCCAGTCGCGATCTGGCGGCGGCGTTATCGATTTCCCGTAACAGCGTGGTCCGTGCCTACGATCAGCTTTACGCTGAAGGCTTCATCGAGGGGCGTGTTGGCGACGGGACATATGTCGCGCAATTGCCTCAAGCCGCGGTGTCGGTGGAAAAATTATCCACAAAAGTATCCACAGGGTTTTCAACAGGGTTACCCACAGCCTTATCCACAAATTGGCTGGACTTACCTGTGGTTTCATCCAGTAAAGTTATCCACAGCGGTGCTTTGGGCCGGGTTGAAAAGAACCACTTGACCTTGCCTCCCAGTGGTCCGCCTCGGGCATTTCGTGTCGGCGTTCCAGCCTTCGATCTATTTCCTTTCGAGGTCTGGACCAAGCTGAACGCGGCTTTCTGGCGTAAGCCGGATTTAGAGCAACTGTGTTATGGCGATCCGGCGGGTGATGAACGCTTGCGCGGATTGATTGCGGCCTACTTGCGAAGCTCCAGGGGCATGCAGTGCTCGGCTGAGCAAATAGTGATCACCAGTGGCGCACAACAGGGGATTAGCCTTTGTGCACAGTTGCTGGTGGAGCCTGGCGATGGGGTGGGGATTGAAAATCCGGGGTATCGAGCGGCGGGTCATGCGTTCGCTGTAGCCGGCGCGCGATTGCACGGGATAGCGGTGGACAGTGAGGGTATTGATTGCACCGAATTGGCGGCGCTCAGCGATTGTCGATTGGCTTACGTCACGCCGTCGCATCAGTACCCGACCGGGGTGGTCATGAGTCTGGCGCGACGTCTTGAATTGTTGGCTTGGGCCGAACGCACCCAAGGGTGGATCGTCGAGGATGACTACGATGGCGAATACCGTTACAGCGGCGCACCACTGGCGCCGTTGGCTGCACTGGATCGACAGGGGCGGGTGCTGTATGTCGGAACCTTCGGCAAGGTCGCATTCCCGGCATTAAGACTGGGTTATCTGGTGTTGCCGCCCGGACTGGTTGAGGCGTTCTCCCAGCGTCGTGCGGTGGACGTACGGCACTCGGAGGTCAGCACCCAGGCGGTAATGGCCGAGTTCATGGCCGCCGGGCATTTCCAGCGGCATATCCGACGTATGCGCCGCGCTGCGTTGAGTCGGCGTAACGTGTTGCTCAATGGCTGGCCTGTGGATATCCCGGGCGTCGGTAAGCTGCCCAGTGTGGCGGCCGGTTTGCATCTGACGGTACGTGTCGACAGCGTGACTCGTGAGCGCGAATTGATTGAACAAGCCACCAGCGTCGGGGTGGAGATCAATGGTTTGAGCAGTTATTGGCTGCCAGACACGACGCATCCCGAGGACCAGCGAGCGGGGCTGGTCCTGGGGTTCGCCGCAGTGCCGGAGACGGCTATCGAATCGGCACTGGCGAGGCTCAAAGAGATCTGGCGCCCGGTATGAGTCGCGCCGTCCGGATCAGGTGCCGGACTTGATCTTGGTCCAGGCCCGGGTCCGCGCCCGCTCGGCGTCACGGGGCAACGGTTGCAGGGTGTACAGCGTGCTCATCGCCGCTTCGGTCGGGTACAGGTTCGGGTTGTTGCGGATCGCCGGGTCGACCATTTCGGTGGCGTCCTTGTTCGGGTTCGGGTAGCCGACGAAGTCGCTGACCGGCGCAATCACCTGCGGCTGCAACAAGTAGTTGATGAAGGTGTAGGCGTCTTCCGGGTTCTTCGCGCCTTTCGGGATAGAGAGCATGTCGAACCAGATCGGCGCGCCTTCTTTGGGCAGGCGCATGTCGACGATCACACCGTTCTTGGCTTCCTTGGCACGGTTGGCGGCCTGGGAGAAGCTGCCGGAGTAACCGACCGCGACGCAGATGTCACCGTTGGCAATGTCGGCCATGTACTTGGATGAATGGAAGTAGGTGATGTACGGACGGATCTTCATCAGCAGCGCTTCAGCCTTGGCGTAGTCCGCAGGCTTTTTGCTGTTGGGGTCCAGGCCGAGGTGTTGCAGGGCCAGCGGCAGGATCTCTGACGGCGAGTCGAGCAGGGCTACGCCGCACTGTTTGAGTTTGCTGATGTTCTCTTCCTTGAAGATCAGGTCCCAGCTGTCCACCGGTGCGTTGTCGCCCAAAGCTGCCTTGATCTTGTCCGGGTTGAAGCCGATCAGGATGGTCCCGTACATGTACGGCACGGCGAATTTGTTGCCCGGGTCATTGGCTTCGATCAGCTTCATCAGCTTGGGATCGAGATGATTCCAGTTCGGCAGTTTGCTGCGGTCCAGCGGCTGGAACACCCCGGCTTCGATTTGCTTGGCGAGGAACACGTTGGACGGCACCACCACGTCGTAACCGGAGTTGCCGGTCAGCAACTTGGCCTCCAGCGCTTCGTTGGTGTCGAAGATGTCGTAGACCAGTTTGGTCTGGGTGTTCTGGGCCTTGAAATCTTCCAGCGCTTTGGGGGTGATGTAGTCGAACCAGTTGTACACCCGCAACGTGCGTTCTTCGGCGTGAACGGCACCACTGAATACGGTGGCGTATAGCACTGGAGCGATAAAACGCTTGAGTCGGTTCATTTGTTCTAATTCCTCATTGGGCGCTTTCAAAACCTTCGAGAACGTTCACGGCATTGATGCCGATTTCTTCCACCGCGTAACCGCCTTCCATCACGAACAGCGTCGGCTTGCCGAGGCCCGCGATGCGCGCGCCCATCGCCAGGTAATCCGGGCTGTCGAGTTTGAACTGGGAGATCGGGTCGTCCTTGAACGTATCGACGCCCAGGGATACGACGACGATGTCGGCGCCGTACTTTTCAATCTCTTTGCAGGCCTGCTCCAGGGCTGCGCTCCAGCGGTCCCAGCCTGAGCCGGCGGGCAAAGGGTAGTTGAAGTTGAACCCTTCGCCCGGGCCTTCACCGTGTTCTTCTTCATAACCGAGGAAGAACGGAAACTCGGCTTCCGGATGACCATGGATGGAGGTGAACAGCACGTCGCTGCGCTCGTAGAAAATCGATTGGGTGCCGTTGCCATGGTGGTAATCGACGTCGAGGATCGCGACCTTTTTGTGGCCTTGATCGAGGAATGCCTGAGCGGCGATGGCGGCGTTGTTGAGGTAGCAATAACCGCCCATCACATCGCTGGCGGCATGGTGTCCCGGTGGACGGCACAAGGCGAAGGCACTGCGGGCACCGCGCTGGATTTGCGCTTGGGCCGTGAGCGCAACTTGCGCCGCGCTATACGCCGCTTGCCAGGTACCGGCGGTAATCGGTGCGCCGCCGTCGAAGCTGTAATAGCCGAGCTGACCGTGCAGGCTGGTGGGCATGATCCGGCGCAGGGTGCGGGCAGGCCAAGTGTAGGGCAGCAAGTCGCCATCGGTATTGAATTCGGTCCAGCGCGCCCAGGCCCCTTTGAAGAAGTCGAGGTAGTCGCGGCTGTGGATACGCTCGATCGGCCCGAGACCGAAATCCTGCGGCGCCTCGACCGGGCCCAGATCGCGGGACTGTACGCGTGCCAACACATGGTCGGCCCGCGAGGGCATTTCGAAGCAGGGCATCAATTGCCCGTCCATCAATTCGCAACGGCCGTGATGCAAGTGGTGATCGTCCGAGTAGATCGTCAGCATTCTTGTTCTCCGCAGGCTGATTCGGTTGCACACAGTCTTGCGGCGGGCGGCGTTTGGGAGAACGGCAGGAAAGGCCAAAAGGGGATCGATATGGCCAAAAGATTTGACCGAAATTCGCCCCTTAATGGCACACCGGTGCTTCAACATTGGGCTTGGAATGCCGAACCTGGGGGAGCGGGCTTGCCCGCGAAAGCGATGGTCCAGCCAATGGAGATGCGTCGAATGTACTGGCCTCTTCGCGGGCAAGCCCGCTCCCACAGGGGTTATCGGTGTGGCCGGAACTGACTCGGCGCAACGCCACTCCAGCGCACAAACGCATGGCGGAAGCTTGCGGTCTCGCTGAACCCCAGCGCCTCGGCAATCCGGTAGATCGGCAGTTGATCTTCGCAGAGCATTCGCTTGGCCTGCTCGAAGCGCAATTCATCGAGCAGTTCTTGATAGCTGCAGCCCAGGTCCTTCAGATGTCGACGCAGGGTGCGCGCCGAGCAGTTCAACTGTTCGGCCAGCCCATCCAGGCCCGGGGCCGCGTTGAGTTGCGCAGCGAGTAGTTGGCGGATACGCCCGAGCCAGGCCTGGCGCCCGGTGAACTCGGTGTTTTGCTTGCGACACCGTTCGGCCATGGCCTGGTGCGTGATGGCGTCGGCCAGAGGCAGGGGTTGTTCGAGCCAGCGCTTATCGAAGGCAAAGGCATTGGACACAGCATCGAACAGCAAGGGGCAGTCGAAACGCTCGGCATAGCGCGCCTGATAGTCCGGCGCCGGGTGTTCGAAGCGGGCGCCGAGCAGAGGCAGAGGATGGCCGAGCAAGTCTTCGCAGGTGACTTTCATCGAGACCAGGCAAAACTCGACATTGAAGGGCGCCAGCGCCGGATTCTCCCGATAGTCGCCGGCGGTGAGCCAGATGCGCTCGCCATCCTCCTCCAGGCTCAACTCGAACAGTGTTCCCAATAGCGCCGGATAGTGCAGCGCCAACCGCAAGGCGTCACCTAAAGTGGCGCTGGTGAGTAAGGCGTACCCGAGCATGCCGTAGGACGAAACATGCATTCGCCGGCCCAGTTCCAGGCCGATATCGCGGCGTAACGCGACGGCGTTGGCGCAAACCAGCATCTCTTGGTTGGTGGTGATGCGCGTGTCCGCCCGGCTCAGATCCACCGCGCTGATACCGCTGCCGGCCAGCAATGCTTCGCTGGACAGGCCTTCGGCCTTGAAGGTGTTGAGTACCAGAGAGACGGCATTGAGGGTGGTGAGATGGGAGTGGAGCATGGGGTGTTCCAGTCTTTAAGTAACTGGAAGCGAGCAAGTTATATGCCCAACGACAATCCTGTGGGAGCGGGCTTGCTCGCGAAAGCGTCCTGTCAGTCACATTGATGCAGGATATGCTGCCGTCTTCGCGAGCAAGCCCGCTCCCACAGGGTTTTGTGTTGTGTCAGCTCAATTCAGCTCAGTTCGCCGCACAGGTCTAGTTCAACCAGCCGTCGAATTTCAGCGATCTCAAGCCCTGCACCCAGCAGCCCATGCAACTTGCCGAATGCCGCCTCGCGAGTCATGCCGCCACCGGACAACACACCGGCGTCACGCAAACGGCTACCCGCCTCGTACACATCGAGCTGCACACCACCTTCATGACATTGCGTAACTGCGACCACCACCACACCTTTATCCCGCGCCCGTTCCAGGCTGGCGAGAAACGCGGGGTTGTCGCTTGGCCCGGTACCGCTGCCATAACATTCCAGCACCAGACCCTGAATACCGCTGTTGAGCAAACCATCCAGTTGCTCGGCGCCGATGCCGGGGAACAGGGGTAGCGCTGCGACCGTTGCCAGTTGTTTAGGCTGGTTGTAGTTCAATTGCGCCGGCACGGAAGTCGCTTTCACGCCGCCGCCCTGACGCTCCAGCCGTTTGAACGGATGACGACCGAAACTGCGAACCTTCGCGCAGCGGGTCGGATCGAGCAGTTCGCCGTGAAAGTACAGATGAACGCCCGGCGCCAGGCCCTGGCCAAGTGCAACCAATGCACCGCTGAGGTTTTCCCAGGCATCACTGTCGGTCACGCCGGCGGGCAACATGGAGCCGGTGAACACCACTCGGGCATGCAGGCCGAGCAGCTGAAAGCTCATGGCCGCGGCGCTGTAGGCCAAGGTGTCAGTACCGTGCAGGATCAACACGCTGTCGCAGCCCTGGACATCCACGGCATCGACCACCGCTTCACGCAGTTGCTGCCAGTAGGCGGGCGTCATGTTGGCGCTGTCGATCAGCGGCGACATCTCGCGAAAGCGCCACTGCGGTACCACCAGTTCGGGTTGGCTGTGCAGATACTCGCGCATCCGCGCTTCGAAACCGGACGCCGGCGCCAGGCCGTGGGCACTGGCTTGCATGCCGATGGTGCCGCCGGTGTAGAGCACCATGACGTGCTGGGCAGCAGGAAAAGTCGAGGAATTCATGGAGGTTCTCCGAAAACGATGTGGGAGCGAGCCTGCTCGCGATGGCAGCGATGTGGTCTCAAGCTCTAACCAGAACGGCAGCATCAAAAAAGCTGCCACAACATACGACCGAGCATGACGCCGGTCGCAAGCTGTGTCACGCCGGGCGCAGAGGGTGCGCCCGGTTTTTTACCGATCAGCGTTGCGCTGCGGTCACGCCTTGCGGCTCGGCTGCGGCCGTAGGAGCGGCGGCTGTCGGATTGGCTGGCCAGGCTTTCAGGTCCAGGTCCAGATCCGGGAACTTGCTCGAATCGAACACCGGGGTCTTGATACCGGCAGCACGCTGGTCATCGTAGTCACGCAGGATGCGCATGCCGACCTTGAACAGCAGGAACAGCGCGATCAGGTTCACGAACGCCAGCAGAGTCATGGTGATGTCAGCGAAGGCGAACACCGTGCTCAGGTTCTCGATGGCGCCCCAGAAGATCAATACCAGTACCAATGCGCGGTAGGCGATCAGCGCCTTGCGGTTTTCGCCGATCATGAAGCGCAGGTTGTTCTCGCCCAGATAGTAGTTGTAGAGGATCGAGGTGAACACGAACAATGCCAGGGCCACGGAGATGAACATCCGGCCCCAGTCACCGACCACGGCAGCCAGGGAGTTTTGGGTCAGGGCAATGCCGTCGCCTTCGAAGCCCGGGGTGTAGAAGCCCGACAGCAGGATCAGCAACGCGGTGCAGGTGCAGATCACGAAGGTGTCGAGGAACACGCTGAACGCTTGAACCACGCCTTGCGAGACCGGGTGCTCGACCGAGGCCACCGCGGCCACGTTCGGCGCACTGCCCAGGCCCGCTTCGTTGGCGAACACGCCGCGCTTCACGCCCATGACGATGGCGCTGCCGATCAGGCCGCCGAACGCCTGGTCCAGACCGAAGGCGCTTTTGACGATGGTCATCAACATGCCCGGAACGTGATCGAACTGCAGCACGATCACGTAGATGGTCACGCCGATGTACACCAGGGTTTTCACCGGTACCAGCAGGTCAGCGACCTTGGCGATCCGCTTGATACCACCGATGAACACCAGACCCAGCAATACCGCCAGGCCAAGGCCGGTGTACGTGGTGTCGAGGCCGAAGGCATTGTTCAGCGAGTGGGTTACGGCGTGGGCTTGCAGGCCGTTGAAGGCAAAGCCGAAGGTGATCAGCAGCAGGAACGCCATGATCATGCCCAACCAGCGTTTCTGCAGGCCGTGCTGAATGTAAAAGGACGGGCCGCCACGGAACTGGCCTTCGGAGTCGCAGCGCTTATAGAGCTGGCCGAGGGAGCATTCGAAGAAGCTGCTGGACATGCCGACCAGCGCGGTCACCCACATCCAGAACACCGCACCGGGGCCACCGAGGGTCACGGCGATACCGACACCGGCGATGTTGCCCGCACCGACACGGCCGGCGAGGCTGAGCATCAGGGCCTGGAACGAGCTGAGTTGACCGGCGCTGCTGCGCAAGCTGTCACGGAACACCGCGAACATGTGGAAGAAATGACGGAACTGGACGAAACGCGAGCGGATCGTGAAGTAGCTACCGAGCCCGACAATGAGCACGATCAGTACTTTCCCTGAGAGGAAGTCGTTGATGACTTCGAGCATGGATTATTCCTCGCTATTTTTTGTGTGTGCGAATGCTGGGTGGTTGACACATCGCGTTACACCCGCTTGTGCTCGGCACAACAGGTGAGGCGAAGGTTCGTCCCGGTTCCATTTCGCGGGTTTGTTATTAGTTCGGGTTCGCATGGGTTTGGGCCTCGTTACCGACGACCGCTCACGCGAAGAGGGCCGGCACTATACATAGGAGCGTGCCATCCGTCTGCACGGTTGTGGTGCGAGCGACGAAACGAAGCTTTGAAACACCCGACGTTACCGGCGTCGGGCTTATGTAGAAGCTGCTCTTTTGTGGGAGCGGGCTTGCTCGCGAATGCGGCCTGATATCCACCCTTCAGGGTGACTGACGCACCGCCTTCGCGAGCAAGCTCGCTCCCACATTTTTCAGCTTCCAGACATTCTGTTTGTGGCTGCCAAAGAGTTAAAAAAAAGGGCTTGAGGGAGTAAATCCCCAAGCCCTCAAAAGGTGAGAGGTGTCTAGTCCCTCGACCTGGTGAGCGTGCTCTTCAAAAGAGCCGGCGTTTGGTCAAGCCTTCAGAGGCACCAGACGCGGAGCAATCATGTTTTCCGGGCGCAGGATGTCGGCGAGCATTTCTTCGTCGAGCAAGCCTTCTTCGCGCACCAGTTCCAGCACGCCGCGGCCGCTTTCAAGCGCGATACGGGCAATGCGAGTGGCGTTTTCATAGCCGATGTACGGGTTCAGTGCTGTAACCAGGCCGATCGAGTGTTCGACCAGTTCACGGCAGCGCTCTTCGTTGGCGGTGATGCCGACGATGCAGTGCTCGCGCAGCATGTCCATGGCGCGCTGCAGCAGGCGGATCGAGTCGAAGATCTTGAAAGCGATCAGCGGCTCCATCACGTTCAGTTGCAGCTGGCCGCCTTCGGCCGCGATGGTCAGGGCCAGATCGTTGCCGATGATCTGGAACGCCACCTGGTTCACGGCTTCCGGGATTACCGGGTTGACCTTGCCTGGCATGATCGAGCTGCCTGGCTGACGCGCTGGCAGGTTGATTTCGTTGATGCCGGTGCGTGGGCCGCTGGACAGCAGACGCAGGTCGTTGCAGATCTTCGACAGCTTGACCGCGGTGCGCTTGAGCATGCCGGAGAACAGCACGAAGGCGCCCATGTCGGAGGTAGCTTCGATCAGGTCGGCGGCTGGCACCAGTGGGTGACCGCTGATGGTCGCCAGGCGTTGCACGGCCAGGTGCTGGTAGCGCGGGTCGGCGTTGATGCCGGTGCCGATCGCGGTGCCGCCCAGGTTCACTTCGGTCAGCAGCTCTGGCGCCAGAGTCTTCAGGCGTGCCAGGTCTTCGCCCAATGTGGTGGCGAAGGCGCGGAATTCCTGGCCCAGGGTCATCGGCACGGCGTCTTGCAGCTGGGTACGACCCATCTTCAGAACGTGGCTGAATTCTTCACCTTTGGCAGCGAACGACTGGATCAGGCTGTCGAGGCTGGCCAGCAGCGCGTCGTGACCCAGCAGCAGGCCCAGACGGATCGCGGTCGGGTAGGCGTCGTTGGTCGACTGCGCCATGTTGACGTCGTTGTTCGGGTGCAGGTACTGGTATTCGCCCTTGCTGTGGCCCATGGCCTCCAGCGCGATGTTGGCGATGACTTCGTTGGCATTCATGTTGGTCGAAGTGCCAGCGCCGCCTTGAATCATGTCCACCACGAATTCTTCGTGGAAATCGCCGCGGATCAATCGGGCACAAGCTTCGCTGATAGCAGCGTGCTTGGCTTCGCTCAGGTGACCCAACTCGCGGTTGGCGTCAGCGGCGGCCTGCTTGACCATTGCCAGACCGACAACCAGTTTCGGGTAATGCGAAATCGGAACGCCAGAGAGGCGGAAGTTGTTCACCGCTCGCAGGGTCTGGATGCCGTAATACGCTTGAGCAGGTACTTCGAGTACGCCAAGCAGGTCTTTTTCTGTGCGGAAAGATGCAGCGGAGGACATGATAGAAATCATCTCGATATGGACCCGGTCTGTGCCGGAACACTGCAAATGCTAGGCTTGTGAAGAATTTTGGGCCAATGCTGTTAAACACTAGCCTATGCACATTCGGCATAATGCCCATGTGACGCCGCGTGCGCGGCGAACGTGTGACCTAAATTGGTGCGTGTCCGGGAGGGCGTGATGAATCTGGAAAGCAAATGGCTCGAGGACTTCAGTGCTCTGGCCGCTACCCGCAGCTTCTCCCAGGCGGCCGAGCGCCGCTTCGTGACCCAGCCTGCATTCAGCCGGCGGATCCGCAGCCTCGAAGCTGCGCTGGGGCTAACCTTGGTCAATCGCTCCCGCACGCCGGTCGAGCTGACGGCGGCGGGGCAGTTGTTTCTCGTCACCGCGCGAACCGTGGTCGAACAGCTGGGCGAAGTGCTGCGTCATCTTCATCACCTGGAAGGCGGGCAGGGCGAGGTGATGCAGGTTGCCGCCGCTCACTCCCTGGCGCTAGGTTTCTTCCCGCGCTGGATTGCGCAATTGCGCAACGAAGGGCTGAACATCGCCACGCGGCTGGTGGCCACTAACGTTGGCGATGCGGTGCATGCATTGCGCGAAGGCGGCTGCGATTTGATGCTGGCGTTTTATGACCCGGACGCAGCGATGCAAATGGATCCGGAGATTTTTCCGTCGCTGCACCTGGGAGACACCGAAATGCTCCCGGTGTGCGCCGCCGATGCCGATGGCAAACCGTTGTTCGACCTGGAAGGCGAGGCCAGTGTGCCGCTATTGGCCTACAGCGCCGGTGCGTTTCTTGGACGCTCGGTGAACATGCTGTTGCGCCAGCGGGCGCTGCGATTCACCACTATTTACGAAACCGCCATGGCCGACAGCCTGAAAAGCATGGCGCTGGAAGGCCTGGGCATCGCCTGGGTACCGCAACTGAGCGTGCGCGCTGAACTGGCTCGCGGTGAGTTAGTCGTCTGCGGCGGTCCGCAATGGCATGTGCCACTGGAGATTCGTCTGTACCGCTGCGCGCTGGTACGCAAGGCGAATGTGCGGTTGCTCTGGCGCAAGCTTGAAGGCAGCGCAGCCCAAGGCACGACGGGTATCTGAGACCAATGAAGATCCAATGTGGGAGATTCTATGGTTGAGGGGAAGCCCTCAACCCGTTTTCGCTTGGTATTCACTCTGCCCTTTCAGCAGTGCAAATACGACCCGTGCAAGC